>CAVKVO010000320.1:0-2497 GCA_963659575.1 Prevotella sp. CAG:1031 | reverse complement strand
TCCACGATACTGCTGATACTTCTTCCATACCACTTTCCAAAAGTGCTAGACTTAAAATTGCTGTTTTGATACTTTTTGTAGTAAATCATAATTGTAATTGTTTATAAATGTCGTTTGGCACTATTGCCGATGCAAATGTACTCCGACCCTACAACGCCAATCATGTTTCGTCCAGTTGCGTCTCGTTGTGTCTTGCTTCTTAGTCTTTTGGCAGTTTATATGGATGGGAATATAGGCAATCTAAGGGTTGTTTTTCACCTTTTCCTGGCTTCTAACACGCCATATCCAGGCAAGAAAAAGGGTGGTTCCATGCGTTAGAACCACCCTTTATTATTCTTATAGAGCTATTCAGTATAGCTTTCTTGTCGCTCTATATACCTTATTCTACATTGACAAGCTTGGCTCCGCTCATCTTGAACATCGGAGCGACGCCAGCCTTCTTCACGTTCTGCACGTGGTTAAGAGCCTTGCTGATGGCAGGAGCCTTGGCGGAAACCCTGGTAGAAGCAGCTGCAGGTGTGGTGTATTCCTTCTTTGCCAATTCGCTCCACTCGCCGTTGCCGTTCTGAGCCATGGCCAAAGCGTAGTATGTCGTTGAAGGATCGGCACTCCAAGTACCGTTATCAGTGCTGTAAAGGTTCCACTGCGAATCCCACGGATTGAACGGATTGGTCTCCGACTTCAGCACGTCCTTCACAGTCTCATCGGTGTAGTTTGCATCGAAATAAGCCTTTGACATCACCATAGCGTGATAGAGACCAGTCTGGTCGTTGGGTGTAAACGTGATATACTGGTAATATCCGTTTGTTTCATCGCCACCGAAGTCGCCGATTGATATGCTCACCTCAGCCACACCTTCGCCACCGAGCTTGCCTGTGGTGAACGGAATGGTCACGACATCACCGAAATTGCCGTTCACGTCAACCGCAACAACGTATACTTCATAATCGGTGTTGGGGCTAAGTCCGTCCCAAACCTTCACCTGCTCGTCAGAATAGCCATACCAGCTGAAGGCCTTTATCATCTCCTCCACGTTGTTGTAGCCGAACATGGGGCCCCACTGCTCAAACTGAGTCTGCAGCTCGCCCTTCTTCGCCTGGAACCAGTAGAACTCCTTTGCGTCGGCACTGGGAGTAACGGTCATCTTCACAGCCTGTGCGCCGATGCTGTCGATGGTGTAAGTCACAGTAGGATTGCCCACCGTAACAGCCTTCGGAGTGGTAAAGTTAGCGCGCGAAGCCTGGCAAGCCACGCCATACTCATCGTAGGCCATTGTCACCACGGTGTATGATGTGTTGCTGGCGAACTTTTTCTCGAAGCCGGTCAACTGTCCCGAAGTGAAGTCCTGATAGTATTTCGCGCTGTTCTGCATCTCCATGTAGCGTGCGATGATGTCGTCGGTGTTGTAGCGGTTAGCCGTGTTGGTGGGCAATACAGCAATGCTGAACGCCCTTGCGGCTGCCGAACGTGTCACCGATACCCACAGAGTGTCAGCGTCGCCTGTAGCGAACTTCTGGAAGCTCACCTCAGCCTTCACCTCGCCCTCTACGGTAGCGAAGCTGATGCTGTCCACCTTGTCGATGGCGTAGCCCTTCACGTCGCCCGATGTTGTGCTCACGAGCATACGGTTAGGAGTTGTCTCTGTCTGCGCACTGGCTGTAAGTGATGCCAGGGCGAGTGCTAATATAGTAAATGTCTTCTTCATCTCTTTATGAATTTAATGGTTTGGTTGTCTACTTTGAATATATACATTCCGCTTTGCAGCGACGCTGTGCTTATGGGCGAGCCGTCCCAGTTGCCAAGGCTAAGCACGCACTGGCCGCTGACGGTATACAGGGCGGCATTGGAGGCATTGATGCCAGCCATCGACAGTTGGCCGTTGGCGTAGCGCAATGTGCCCTTTGCACCCTTGCTCACTGCGTTGATCGAAGTGCTTTCGTCATCGCCGAACTTCAAGCTCACCAAGTCGGCTATGGCAAACGTGGCGGGCTGCTCCGCATCGGCGGAGTACACCAGCAGGTTGCCGTCAGCAAACTTGAGGGAGCGAACACTGCCCAACCCGAACTTCTGGGTTGAGGATGCGCCGTTGACAACCAGTTGGCTGTCGGCACGTGCATGCGACATCGCCAAAAGCGACAAGGCGAATGCCAGCATGGTGGTTTTTCTCATCATAAAATTGCTCTTTTTTGAGCGCGGCACCGCAATCTGCTACAGACCGCAAGCCGCACTTCCATTCATAATTTATTGTCGGCGCAAAGGTAGATTAAATATTCGGAAAATAAACATTATACACTGTGTTTTTATGGAAAAATTATCAATCTGCATACTAAATCATCCTTTTCGTGACTTTTTGAAGAGAATGATTAGCAGCGGCGGCGTATCGTTTATTAACGACAATAGAGACAATAAGAGACAACCTCACGACAACCTCTTTTAATAAAACGTCTAAAACAAATAAAACGAGGCTTCGCCTCTAAGCTGCGCCCTGTTCCTGTCT
>CAVKVO010000319.1:0-2500 GCA_963659575.1 Prevotella sp. CAG:1031 | reverse complement strand
TCCAACGCTTTTTCCATATCCCTGTCTTTTGCGTCGCTGGTGGCTTGGTAGATCTTGGTGATTTCGTCGTCAGTCATCCGTTCCACCTTGTAGTCGGGAGCGAGGCCGACGCTTTCCAGGATGTTGCCATGCGTGTCCTTGGTCATTACGCAGGGCATGTAGAAGTTCAGGTATCTCGTCACGTTGCCCGTCCATCCGCCGTTGCTGTTGGCGTTTTCCGTGAGCATGCACTGCGCCCCGAAGGTGTTTCTTCCTATCAGTTTTATGTGGTCGCCCTGACTCTTCAGCATCAGCGGAGTCACCTCACCCATGCTTGCGCTCCAGTTGTCAATCAGTATTGCCGTGGGGATGTCGCGCTTCAGGCTGTTGGGCGTCACCACTATCTGCTGCGGAACCCACGGTGAGTAACCGTAAGGGTTGTCGTTCTCCTTCATCCGCATATAGCAGAATGTGGCAGTGTGGCTCACTAGATAGTCGGTTATCAGACGCGTGTCGGCCACATATCCGCCGGTGTTGCTGCGCAAGTCGAGCAAGAGCTTTTTTATTTTGCCCTCCTTCAGCGGTTCCATGAAACAGCGTTGGTAGAATTCCACAACAGAATGGTCGGTCGTGAACTCCACATCGCTCCAAAAGGCGTAAAACTCCCTTTCGTGCAAGAGATATTCCGCCAGAGCCGTGCACAGCCATTGCGAGAAACCAGCTTCGGAGCGAATGGTTGCACAGTTGGCGTCGCTGTCCATTATCCCTTGGATGTTGCGGGAAATATCGTCAACCTCGGTTGAACGCGGCAGACGCTTGACGATGCCCGGAGCCATGTTCTCCGCCTTTTGCACTTGCTCCACCATTCCGTAGTAGTCGCCGCCATTGCTGAACGCCACCATCTTTTTGCATGCCGCAGTCACAGCGTCGGATGCAAAGTAGTTGTTCATGCTGTCGAGTAGGGTAGTGGCCTCACTCGCCACCTTCTCGCGCTTGTCCTGCGCGCTTACCAGTTCGTTTACCTTGTCGACTATGGTCTGTCGGCTCAGGTGATAGGTGCTGCCCTCATAAGTGGGCAGATATTCCTTTCGGTAGGTGTGCTGACAGTTTTCGGTCAACCTGAAGTTGCTGAAACTGAGATAGTACACCTCCGGGTCGCTCTTCAAGAATCCGCCTATCATGCAAAATCCTTCTGGCGATTTAAATTCAAAAGTCATGTCGCCATCCTTGAGCAGACTCTTGGTGAAGTTCCAACGGCTGCTCAGAGGAAACTTGTCGTCACGTTCGCGCAAAGAACTCCTGATTGTCACGCTCTCCGTGGATGCGTGCGACACGGGCAGAGTGATGGTGATGCGGAAGTGCTGGTCGAGTATCTTGTCAATGATTTCCTTGAAATACTGCTTGGCCTTGGCGTTGTCACTTTGTATTTCCTCTAGCGTAAACTCCGATGTGGCGGTGAACGACTTCAATGCGGCGAACTTCGGTTTGTATTCGCCGTACACCTGGTTCCAGTCGAGCGATGATATGCCCTGTTCGTTCAAGGCGCAATAGCGCTGGTCCATCACGTTCCAAAACACTTCAAACAAGTCGCCGTATGACTTCACGTCATCGTCCTTGTAGTCATATATCGACTTTGCGTTGGCTTCGCTGTCGGTTGCACATCCCGTGAGAGTCAGCGGCAGTGCGGCAAAGGCCACGAGGCTTGCGGCAATAACGCCCGCCTTGCGGAGTATATTATAATAGGTATTGCTTCTTTTCATAGGTATATAAATTTATGGTTTAGAACTTATATGCTGCTCCAACGGTGATCACGCTTGAGTTGCGACGTGCCGTGTTGCTTGTGCGCGACTTCTCCTGATAGATATGGGTAAAACCGTATTGGTAGCGATAGCTCGCAAAGGCATCTATGCAGCCAAACGAATAGCCCACCTGCAAACCGGCCTCGCCTCCGAAGAGACTGCGGCGCAGATGGTTGTCGTTGGAACCGAAGTCGTATTTCGACTCGTAGTCAATATGGACCCCGGCACCGTTGTATCCCTCCATGAGATCCATGATGTATGTGCCCTTGGTGCGCATGGAAGTGAAGTATTCGTAGTACACACCCACCTGCGGTTTCAGCCACAGACCCTTTTCACGGTAGGGGTTGTGCAGAAGATAATAGCCCACGGTGAGAGGCACACTGATGAAGTTGTTGGTGTAGCGCGTGTTCCACGGGTTGGACCCTGAGTTCTCGTAGAGATAGTTGCGCTGCACGAAGCGCACGCCCAAGCCCACAGCCAAGTTGTCCACCACATTGTATTCCGCCGCCACGCCGAAAGCGACACCGCCGCGCACCTTATATGCCGTGTTGGGCAGTCCCGTCACGTTGATGTCGAGCGTGCTGATGCTTGCGCCCACCTCTGCCTCCACTTTCCATCGGTTGGAGGCCTGCCAACTGTCGCCTTGCCGCTCCTGCGCCTGTGTAGTCATAGCGCAAGTGGCAAGAATCAATGCTATAAATGTCTTTTTCATATCGTTTTTT
>CAVKVO010000318.1:0-2500 GCA_963659575.1 Prevotella sp. CAG:1031 | reverse complement strand
AGAGCGGCAGATACCGCACCAGCAGCGGCCGCGGTCCGATGAACGACATGTCGCCGCGCAAGATGTTGATGAGCTGCGGCAGTTCGTCGATGGACGTGGAGCGCACGAAGCGGCCCACGGGTGTCAGCCGGTCGCCGTCGGGCAAGAGATTGCCGTTGGCATCGCGCTCGTCGGTCATGGTCTTGAACTTCAGCGCCTTGAAAATACGCTCGTTCTTGCCCGGCCGATCCTGTGCGAAGAACACGCCCGCCCCCTTGTTGGCAAAATGCAACAGGATGATGACCGCCAGCATGAGCGGCGAGAGGACGATGAGCAACAGTAGGGCGCCGAGGAAGTCGACCGCGCGCTTTATGTAGCGGGAGTAGATGTGCATGTGTGTATATATTATTCAGGCAACCATTTTGTTGACCATTCCGCCAAAGGCGAGGGACAAGCCAACATACCACAGTTTTGCTGCAAGTTGAGAAAAGAGAAGCGTATCCGGTGCTTTGGGTGATAACGTTCGTTATACACTACGATACTTCTTCCGCTGACACAATTCTCGGCTTTTACTTCCACAGGAATGACCTCGCTCTCATGTTGCAACAGAAATTCTATTTCCGCCTTTCCTTCCGATGACCAGTAATATGGTGTTGCTCCGTAAGACGGCAACAGGCACTGCAGAACGGCATTCTCGGCCATAGCTCCCTTAAATTCCGTATAGTTGGCAGTAGGGTCGATGACAATGCTGCCGGGCAATCCCGAAAGGCGACGCAACAGTCCGCAATCTGAGGCATAGACCTTGAATGCGTCCGGTTCTTCGTAGGCAGCCAAAGGCATGCCAGGTTTTGAAACTGCATTCACCCGGTATATCATGCCTGCATCTTCGAGCCACAACAGGGCGTCCTCGTAGTCACGGCTGCGTGCGCCCTTCTTTATTACTTTGTAGACAAACTTGCGGTTTTCCTTTGCAAGTTGTGACGGCAACGAATGCCAAATGGCATGTATGCGCGGTATTTCGCGCGGCTCGGCATACTTGGCAAAGTCAAGTTCATACAATTCGAGTATGCCTTGCAGCACCTCGTCTACGGCTTGCATGCCTTGATTTTCAAGCATGGTCACAACCGCCTCGGGCATTCCGCCAGATACCATGTATCTGCGGTATTCCGATTTCAGTTTGTCGAGTATGATAAGAGGCAATTTCTGCGGTTCCTCCATTTCCTCGACGAAACGGAACGTAGCGGCATCGCAAGCACGAAGATACTCCCTAAAAGTGATGGGAAACATCCGCATTACCTGCACTTTGCCTACCGGCACCGTCATGCGCCGTCTTTTCACGGCCACCCCCAACAGAGAGCCGGCGGCAATGATGTGCCATTCGGGGGCATCCTCGCAGAAATACTTCAAGGCGTTGAGGGCTTCCTCGCACTCCTGTATCTCATCGAAGATGATCAGCGTCCGCCCCGGCACGAGCGGCACGTCGCAGTATAAGGTGAGCTCTTTGATGATGCGGGCAGGCTCCTTCGACAGGGTGAATGCCGCCTTCAGCTCCTTTTGGCGGTCGAAATCGAATTTGGCGGTATGGTCAAAACATTCGTTTCCAAACTCTTCCATTGCCCAAGTCTTGCCAATCTGACGTGCACCTTTCAGTAGGACGGGCTTGTGTGTTTTGGCGTCTTTCCACTCTTTCAGCCGCTTGACAATGTCTCTTTCTATTCTCATGCATTACACTGTTATGTTCGGATTTGTGCCAAATTTGACACTTTTCCGAACTTGTTGAGTGCAAAGGTACAATCTTTCTCAGATAAACAACAAAACAATATCGGAAAGATCAGTTGTTTTTTGCTACAATTTAGGGACGTTGAGCACGTTGCGAAAGGTATCCAATGCGTGACGTCATTCCCCAGCCACCTCACGGTAATAGTCCTTGAGGCACTGGCGCACGAAGCCTTGCTCGTAGCGGTCGGCCACGAGGCGGCGGGCGTTGGCGGCCAGGCGGCTTGTTGTCGCCGCGTCGTCGGCATAGAGGCGCATGGCAGTGTAAAGGTGGTCGGCATCGTGAGGCGGGACAATGGTACCGTTCTCATTGTCGATGATGATCTCGCGCGAACCGTTGATGTCGGTCACGATGCACGGCAACTGCATGGCCCCGGCCTCGATTACCACATTAGGAAAGCCCTCGCGGTAGCTGGCGTGCACCAAGGCATTGGCTGCCGCATAGTAAGGACGCACGTCGGCTTGGTTGCCCACGGCGTGTATGTTGGCGCACGCTGCGATAGCCGCCTTCGTGTCCGCCGGCAGCGGGTCGAGCAGCGGTTCCTCGTCGCCCACAAGCAGCAGGTGCGCCTCAGGGTGGTCGGCGAGCAGACGGGTGAACGCCGCCGTGAGTTCGGCTATGCCCTTGTCTTTCACCACGCGTCCCACGGCGATAAAGACGAAACTCTCTTCCGTAGCGCCCATCTCGCAGCGTATCTCCTTCGCTTGCCGCATCACCTCATCGGTGCGGTCGTAGTGGCGGAGG
>CAVKVO010000317.1:0-2509 GCA_963659575.1 Prevotella sp. CAG:1031 | reverse complement strand
CGTGTGTTTCCAATGCGAAACACACAAGAAAGAGTATTAATGCAGACAGAACTTTGGGCATACGGGGCTAAAATCATTTCCACTTGGCACCGTCACGCAAGATGAACTTCACCTTCTTTCCCTTCGGAACCGTAGGCTTTGTCCACTCGCCCTTGAACAGTTGTATGGTGGTTTTCTTGCCTTCCGGTGCGACATCCACAGCATCCTGCACGTTGAAATAGTCGCCGCAACCGTTTCTTGCCACCGACATGTCGTAGTCCACACGGTGCTTCTTGAGCGCAGGAATCTCCTTTGCCACAGCATCGGCCAACAGCTTTGCCACCACGTGCGCACCATATATATTATAATGTGTGTTGTCTTCGCGTCCCTTCGGTATCGACGGCTCCTCTCCGGGCAGGAACCACATGTGGAGTTTCTTCGACTTCTCGCGTCCCAATCCCTGTTCAAGGTTATGCGTTATGGTGTTAGCGTCGATGAAAGTAACGCCCATTTCCTTGGCCACGTTGCGCGGCGAGAAGCGGTAGTCGCCGTGAGTGTCGTAGAGAGTGTCGCCCTCTTCAGGCTTAACCTTCGACGCTACGGTTTTGCGCAGAGCCTCATCGTCGTCGTTCTTGGGAGCTTTCTTGAAGAAATTGCGGCGCACCACGCAGTTGAACAGCACCGGTGTGCCACCTTTTTCACGCGTTTCGCGCACAAACTTGCGCAGGTTTTCATCGAAAGTAGTACCGGGATCGGTGTGGCGGTCGGCCTTAGGTTTCTCGTCGTTGTGGCCGAACTGTATGAAAACATAGTCGCCGGGCTTTATCAAATCGAGCACTGTCTGCCAACGACCCTCATCGATAAAACTCTTCGATGAACGTCCGTTCACAGCATGGTTGTCCACTTTCACCCCGTCGTCAAAGAAGCATTGCAGCACCATGCCCCATCCGCGCTCCGGACTGCCGTGGTTGATGTTCTTGTTGGCCATGGTAGAGTCGCCAATCATGAAGATTGTCGGCACATGGTCCTGCTTGAAAGCCGTCAGCACCAGCATCAGCACTGCGACCAAAGAGATGTTTTTCAGTTTGTTCATTTTAGGTTTGTTCGTTTTTAAGTTTGCTTTTAAGCTTGCTGTTTTGAGTCTACAGTATTAGGTTTTAGCTGTTAGATTCCGATTTATCAGCCGTGTAGAAACACAACAAGGGGCATCGCAAGAGCGATAACCCCTTGTCCGTAGGTGTAATATGCGATTAGTTTTACTTCAATATCGCGGCAGCGAGTTCACCGGGAGTCACCATCCGTTGCTCACCAGTGGTCATGTCCTTGAGCGTTATCTTGCCCTCAGCCATCTCGTTCTCACCGGCAAGAGCCACGTAAGGCACACCCTTTGCATTGGCGTATGCCATCTGCTTCTTCATCTTCGCACTGTCCGGATATATCTCAGCACGTATTCCTGCCTTGCGAACCTCTGCGGCAATGGGCATGCAATAGGCCGTTTCCTTGTCGCCAAAGTTGATGAAAAGCAACTGTGTGCCGCCAACAGCCTCCTTCGGATAGAGGTCGAGAGCGTTGAGAACGTCGAATATGCGGTCGGCACCGAACGAGATGCCCACGCCGCTAAGGCCGGGCATACCGAATATACCGGTGAGATTGTCGTAACGTCCGCCTCCCGTGATACTGCCCATAGGCGTGTCGAGAGCCTTCACTTCGAAGATTGCACCCGTGTAATAGTTGAGTCCGCGTGCAAGAGTGAGGTCAAACTCGATGGCATTGTTCAGTCCAGCGGTCTTCAGTGTGTCGAGAATGAAGCGTGTTTCCTCCACTCCCTTCAGTCCAGTCTCGCTGTCCTTGAGCACATCGGCTATCGTTGCGAGCTTTTCGTCATTGCTTCCGCTGAGCGAAATGATGGGTTGCAACTTAGCCACAGCCTCGTCAGACAGTCCGTTGTCGCGCAGTTCAGCGTTTACATTGTCCAGTCCGATCTTGTCGAGTTTGTCTATCGCCACCGTGATGTCGACAATCTTGTCGGGCGCACCGATAGCTTCAGCGATACCAGTAAGTATCTTTCGGTTGTTTATCTTTATCACAACCCTCACGCCAAAGCGCGTGAACACGGTGTCGACAATCTGCATCAGTTCAACCTCATTGAGCAGAGAGTCACTGCCAACCACATCGGCGTCGCACTGGTAGAACTCCCTGTAGCGACCCTTCTGCGGTCTGTCGGCACGCCACACTGGCTGTATCTGATAGCGTTTGAACGGCAGTTGAAGCTCGTCGCGGTGCATCACCACATAGCGGGCAAAGGGTACGGTGAGGTCATAGCGCAGTCCCTTTTCGCAGAGGCGTGCAGCGAGGTGCAGCGAGTTGCGCTCCTGCAAGTCCTTCTCGTCTACCTTAGACATGAAGTCGCCACTGTTGAGCACCTTAAACAGCAGTTTGTCGCCCTCTTCGCCATACTTTCCCATCAGCGTCTGCAGGGTTTCCATGGCGGGAGTCTCTATCTGCTGAAAGCCATACAGGGCATACACCG
>CAVKVO010000316.1:0-2516 GCA_963659575.1 Prevotella sp. CAG:1031 | reverse complement strand
TTTCTTGTAAAACTTGCGTCCTTTGCTCACCAGCAGTCCCTTTGAGGCGCGTTGTCCGCTGAGGTTGTAGGTCTTGGCTGTGGCGTTGCCGTCCTCGCTCTTCACTGTTTGCGCTATGCCGCTGGCCTGTCCCTCCATCGCTTTGCGCACGTCGTCGGCTGCGAGAGCGTGGTTGTATATGCGCAAGTCGCTGATGTAGCCCTGGAAAAGCGGGTCAGAACTGAACTGGCTGCGGCCTATGTAGTTGAGTATGGTGCCTATTTCCGACGGTTTGATGGTGATACTGGTTGTGGAAGCGGCCTCTTCACCATTAATATATATGGCCACCTTGTCCTTGCCTAACGTTACCGCCACGTGGGTCCACTTGGCTGCCGACAACCGCGAGGTGCAATCGAGCGTCTGTTCGCTGCCTCCGTTCTTCAGAGCGAGGCGCATCACGTCGTTGTCTGCCTTTGGCGTGAGGAACATGTAGTGGTCTGTGTCGGTGCCGAAGTCAAACAACCGGGTCCAACTCTTCGACGAATTGGTCCATTTCACCCACATGGCTATGGTGAGTTCGTCGCTCGACGCCACTTCATACGGCAGTTGTATCCACGAACTGGTGCCGTCGAACGTCAGCGACTTCGTGTTGTCCTTGTGTCCCTCGGCGAAATAGGCGGGACTGAAGCAAACTGCGTCCATCATGTTTACCGTTTCGTCGGTGACAGTGCTGTTGAAAGTCCAGCGTGCTATCATCGACGGCGCACCTGTTGGCGTGGCTTCCACCTCGTCGGAAGCCTTCGAACGGTTTTCGGACAGGTCCGTGGCCACCACCTTATATATATATGTATGTCCCTGGAGACAGGTGTTGTCGGTGAACTTGCTGATCAACACGCCGCGACCTATCGTGTTCCAGTCGTCCTTGCCCTTTTCGGCGCGCAGTATCATGTAGCCTGACAGGTCCTTCTCAGTGTTCGAAGTCCACTGCAGAGTCACCGACGCAGGGTTGGCCGTGGCGGTAAGTCCGCTGGGTTGTGCAGGAGCGTTGGTGTGATATTCCGCTGTAGGGATGATGAAGCGCCACAGCTGACGGTCGCGCTGACCCTCAGCGAGCAGAGTGTTTTGGTTTACGCCCACGTGGTTGATGGCATACTTGGACTTGGCGGTGAGGTAGAGCGCACTCTCACGGTTGCGCAGATAGTAGAAACCGTCGCCGGCATACTCCAAATACCACTGTTGGTTTGACGAGGGAGTGTCGTTGGCGTAGGCAATCACCGATGCCTCGGGCAAGCAGGAGTAGTTTTCCACGTCGATGTGGCGCTTGTCCTTGTCCGAAGTGATGGTGTAGAAACTGTAGTCACCGCCGATGCGACTGTCCACCGGAGCTATGTTCCACGTCTGTGCGTCTGTGGCGTTGCCGTTCACCTGTTTGGTCAGGTCTATGGCGTCGCCCGACTCTGAGAGCAGTGTGCCCGTGGCCTTGTTGACAATGGCGTAGAAACTGCGGAGCGCTTTGGTGGGCACGTCCGGTCCCCACGTGATATCCACCACGCGTTCGGCGTTGGTCTGCCCCGTCTGATAACCAGTGCCGCCGGGTATCTCCATGCGCCACTCGCGTGTGGGACCCTGTCCGTCGAAGTAAACGGCGCGCTCCTTGTTGACAAACAAATAGGAAGATGTGTTGGCCTGGCGCTCCGACGAACCGATGAACGCCTTCACCTTGCCGTCGTTGTGGCGATACACACTGGCGGCGGTCCACTTGTCGCGCAGTTCCTTGTAGGCTATGCGACTGCCGTTGTTGCTTATGTCGCAAAACTCGCCGCGAGCCCTACTGTCAAAGCCCCACCACACGGCGGTCTGCATGCCGTATTCGGCTCCAATCATGGCCTCACCCACATTGTGCAGCTCGTCGGCGTAGGGGTGCAAACCGTCTTTTTTTACCTCGGCGAAGAAGTTGGCGTAGTTTTCAAAACTACCTGCCAACTGGTGGGTGTTGCCCCAGTCCACGTAGGGCTTCAGTCCGTTGTACCATGTCGACGCGCGGTCGTCGTTGAGTGTGTTGCCTCCGGTCACGGCTTTGTCCTTCAGTCGTGGATATTCTTCCTTTATCTTCCTCGCAATCTCCTTCATGTCGTCCAGAGTGCCCTGTCCCCAACCGTAGTCAGGTTCGTTGAACGGCGACAGGGCAATGACCTTGTGCTTGGAGTTGGCCTCAATCCACGCCACGCTTGCGTCAATCAGCTTGGCCCAGTGGTCAGCATCGGCCTTGCCGTTCTTCACGTAGTAGTCCACAATGCCGGCCTCCTGGTCTTCGTTGAGCACGAGGTCTACGCTGTTTCCTATCAAATCGGCCACGGCGTTGCGCTTCTTGAGCATCTCTATCTGTGCCGCGGTGAGCGACCCGTCGTCGTTGAGCGGTTCTGTGGTCTGAAACGAACTGCGCACGAGCGAGAGATTGGCCAGTCCGATGTGGTTGATGCCCTTGCGCATGTTCTGTTCGCTGAGCCACGCCACGTCCATTCCCCAGCGCACGGGCA
>CAVKVO010000315.1:0-2534 GCA_963659575.1 Prevotella sp. CAG:1031 | reverse complement strand
GCACAGTGGTATGGTTTATCCATACGTGGATATGTTATTATTGTTTCAAACAGTATATCTACGCCCTGCACTACCCCTTGCTGATGCTTGCGGCAACGCTGGTCAGCAGTATGGCAGTGGGCTATATCATTATGCGCGTTGACCGATGGAGTAACCGACTGTTGCATTTGGGCTAAACTATACACGAATTATTCTTGCCTCCCTTGGAATATATGTCAACGACGCTGAACTTACATTCAAAGACTTTGTTCGGAACTTTTGTCTAGGCACAAGAACTTGCGAGATGAGAAAATATACTCGATATGTCGGCTAATTTTAGAAATTGTACAAAACATGCAATTTTCACAAATAAAAGCGCAAGAATAAAAGTTTTATTTGTATTTTTGCGTAGTTAAACAGACGCAGGTATGATACAGAGGATAAAGATAAAGAACTTCCTGTCCTTCAAGGATGAGGTGACCTTTAGTTTCGAGGCCACCAACGACCATTTTGCAGAAAGCTCGCAGGTGGTCAGCATCAATGAGAACACGCGACTGCTGCGCTTTGCGGTCGTATATGGCTATAACGCTTCGGGAAAGTCAAATCTGCTGAAAGCCCTGGATTTTTTGGCTCATTTTTGGACATACAAGGCAAAAGACATCGATGCCGGAACAGGGGTTACACCTTTCAAGCTCGACGGTGTGTCGGGTGGTGAGCCGTCGTGCTTCGAACTGGTGTTCTTCGTGAATGACACCAAGTATTGTTATCAACTGGAACTCGACCCACGTCAGGTATATCTCGAAAAGTTGTCGTACTACAAGACCACCCAGCCTATCATGCTTTTCGAAAGGACGCTGAAGGACGGTCTGTCGAGCATCCAGTTTAACCCGAAGGCAGAGAACGTAGGTGTTGCGGCAAAAGAGATGATCAACCTGAACTGTTGGAAGAACATCTCGTTCTTTGTGGCGCGCAACCAAGTGAACGTGCGTCTTCCGTTGACAGATGCGGCAAAAGACTGGATGCGCAACCGCTTGATGCCGGTCGTGTCGCCAACGATGGACCTGACACGGTTTGCACAGTCACGGGCAGTCGAAGATCGCCAGCTGATAGACTATGTTGTGACGTTCCTGCATGAAGCCGACTTCAATGTTACCGACATCTCGTCGAGCGTCATCAGCAAACCCCTTACAGACCAAGAGGTCGAAATGCTGGCACAAATCAGTATTGACGGAACTTCTTCCCATGAGGCGGAACGTATCAGAAAGGAACGAACCATCAAACAGATACAGACCACCTTCGAGCATACGGTGGAGAACGAGAATGGGCCGGAAGTCTATCCCATGGACAAGAAATATGAATCGACGGGCACCATGCGCACTTTCGGCATAGAAGCCGCCATATACGAAGCGCTCAACCGCGAAGCCGTGTTGCCTATCGACGAGTTGGAAACATCACTGCATCCGTTGCTGCTCGAAAAGATATTGTTCGAATACCTGAGAACGAACAAGCGGTCACAACTGATCGTCACCACGCATAATGATGGGTTGCTCGACCTGTTGGACGACTTGATTCGGAAAGATGCCGTATGGTTTACCGAGAAACAGAAGACGGGTGTTACCGACCTGTATAAGTTGACTGACTTCAGAGGTGTCAACCGCCTTTCTTCCATCAGGGAGGCTTACCGCAACAAACGTTTTGGTGCAACGATGAGATGACATCATGGGCAAGAGAAATATAGCAGAAGGTGTAGAGAAGCATCCCTATTTTGAGATTGCAGCAGGTGTCTCGGTTTCGCAACACGGTGAAGGCACCCGAGAGTTGGGTGCACTGTATCCGTTTGTGATTAGCGGTGGAACGAATACAGAACGTTATTATTTCATGCACGTCAACGACGTAACGCCCTATAAATTCAATATCAGACCGAAATATTTCGGTGACGAGTCAAACTACACGGATGTTTTCCCAATGAGAATAAGGGAAATACTGGAACGAAACCATGACGCGAAGGTATTCTGCGTATTTGACTGGGATACGATATACGGCGACGAGACCAAGCTGAAAAAGCATGATGTATTCGAGAATCATTTCAAAGAAGAGATAGAGAGCGGTGCCGTGACGGTTTGCCCCAGCATGCCCAGTATAGAATATTGGTTTCTGCTGCATTTCACGGACGACACAACATTATTGAAGACTTATTCCAAGGTTGCCAATGTGCTGGCACCCCATCTCAAACCTTGCTTCCCAGAAGCAGGAATACCTCTCCATAAATTGCTAAAAAGCGAGAAGCACCTGCAAGATGCCACTTGGGTGGAGAACTTATGTGCTGACGGCAAATTGCAGAAGGCCATCGAACGTGCCGAAAATAACATAAGGGCGGCAGTAGCCGACGGCACATTGGAAGAACAGTCTTATTCCTACGTATATCAAGCATTCAAGGCGTGCCCCAAATAATCCGCCTATCAAACCGGGAGAAAAATCATGAAAACCCTCACCATATTCACCCCCACCTACAACCGTGCCCACACGCTGGGACGCGTGTATGACAGTCTGTGCCG
>CAVKVO010000314.1:0-2535 GCA_963659575.1 Prevotella sp. CAG:1031 | reverse complement strand
ACAGGGCGCAAGTTACCTAATACCTTTGAAACCCAGGGCGTTGCCCTGGGCTATGAGTAGTTGCCCTTTGGCTTTCCCTTCGGCCGCCGATTTTCAATTCAGGGCGCAATGGTCGCTAAACAGTTACCCTTACGCTGCATGCGCTTTTGCAATATTTGTTTCAATCTCCAATTGTGTGGTATTCCACAAGACCTTCCATTGGACTTTTCATAATCTTGCCCATGGCGTAACCCTCTGCGGCAGCCGCTTCGGTGAGGAAGGAGGCGTAATGGTAAGCGATGCTGCCCACAGCTCCCACGGGAAGATCGTTGTGGCCATAGGCTGCGACATTGCGACGGAAGAAACTGCGGAAGTTTTCCACAATGATGTTATGAACCTCCTCGCAGTCAGCCCTTTTGAGAATGTGCGGAGACAGGGACGCAAGGAAACGGTTGGCCAACGGTTCGCGGTACACTCGCTCTATCAGAGAATCAAGGGTCAGTCCGGTGTCGGCAAGAAAACCGTCTGCCACTGACTTTGGCAGGAATCCTTTGAACACGGCATTGACAAACAGTCGGCCAAGCACGGCTCCGCTACCCTCGTCGCCAAGGATATATCCCATGGGCGGAGTGTTCATAACAATGGCACGACCGTCATAAAGACAGGAGTTGGCCCCCGTGCCAAGTATGGCCGCCATGCCCATACGCCGTCCGCATACAGCCCGCGCCGCAGCAAGCAGATCGCCATGAGCCTCAACGGTAGTTGCCGTGGGAAAAGCCTTGGCCAAGAGTTGTTTCATCGCCTCAATTTTGTTGGCACGGCAACCGCTTCCGTAGAAGAACACCGCCTCGGGTGATGCACCGTTCATGTGTGGCAACAGTTCACTTGCCACTATGTCCGAAATAGTGTCAAAGTCCTGGTGAAAAGGGTTTATGCCCTGCGTGGCAATGTTCCGCACTGCCCGTCCGTTTTCGGCAAGACACCAGTTTGTCTTGGTGCTTCCGCTATCTGCAATCAATATCATAGTTCAAAAATAAAATCCGATTTGTTTCCTTATGGTGTAGATGCGCCCTGAAAGGGTTCGCGGCATCCAAACCCAGGGTGCCGTCGCTTCGCTCCTCTGCCCTGGGCTATGAGCAGCTGCCCTTTCAGGGCGCAATGGTTTCTCCTATTGCGGCCTATCTTATGCAAAGATAGTGCAAACGAGTGAAAAGAAAACTTGTTTTCAAGTTCCCGAGTGCAGCCTATCTTATGCAAAGTTAATAAAAACGGAACTCCCATTGTCCATAAAGCCATACAAACTGTGAAAAAAGGAGAAAGGCAAAGGCATTTTGCGGCAAACACTTTGGTTTTATCAAATAATGGGATAACTTTGCAAAATACGTGACAGTCAGAACGAATAATCCACGATAAACCAATCACAATGAACGCAAAACGAATACTGTCGGCAATAATCTGCACGGTATTGTCAATACCGTTGTTTGCCCAAAACCAATATCCTTACGGTCGGCCACAGAACAATTATACCGGCACTCCGGCCATATACTACGGTCTGCGACTCGGAGTGTCGCTGTCGTCAATCAGTTCCGACATTGCCGAACTGAACGGAAGCAGTATCCAGGCCGGACTGTCATTGGGCGGAGTCGTTGGATTCCAACTGTCGCCCACGAATCCGGTGTTTCTTGAAACGGGACTTCTCTACACCGAAAAAGGGGGCAAAGGCACCATAAACGGCGAGAAGACGGTTTACAACCTCAACTATTTTGAGGTGCCGATAGTGGCAAGATACCGTTTTGAAGTGGACGACGACATCTTCATCAATCCCTTTTTCGGAGGCTATCTGGCCTTGGGCGTAGGCGGAAGGATAAAGCACTATGCTACTAAAACATCCGAATCGTCTTTCGGCGACGACCGCTTCCAACGTTTTGATGGCGGTCTGCGCTTGGGTTGCGGTTTTGAATACAGCATGATGTATCTCGACGTTGCCTATGAACTCGGCCTTGCCAACATCAGTCAGAGCGATTTCGACTCGGCAAAAAACAGAAGTCTGCTCATAAGTGTCGGAGTGAACTTCTGACAATCCGAATCGCTCTTTTGTGAGTCATGAGTATTGCGCGGCCAAATATGTACTCAAAGGGGAGACCGCAAGCTATAGTTCTTATTCGTGAAAATAAGCACAAGGGGCTGCACCGAACTGGTGCAGTCCCTTGTGCTTTTTCATGCTTTTCACCTCTCCGATGAATCTCGAAAAAGGAGACGATTTGACGTCGGGAAATCGTGAAAAAACTTGACGTGAAAAATGGATGCATAGGATTTGCCCCAAAAATGCATAGGATTTGACCGAAATATGCATAGGATTTGGGTCAAATCCTATGCATATTTGACCCAAATCCTATGCATATTTTTCGGCCGTTGCAACGTATTATATATCAGATAGTTGCAAAGGTGACTTTCGGAAGAATCTTTACAGACGCTATTGTGAATAAAACGGACAAAATTTGAGTGAAGAGTGAAGAACGAAGAGTGAAGAAACAACGTTCGGCGGCCGAAGGGAAT
>CAVKVO010000313.1:0-2564 GCA_963659575.1 Prevotella sp. CAG:1031 | reverse complement strand
CTGAAAAGAAAGATGGAGGACGTGCTTCTTGCATGGAAGCAGGAGGAAGACCATAAGCCCATTGTCATAAAAGGATGCAGGCAGTGTGGCAAGACTTTCAGTGTGCGAAAGTTTGCCAAGGAGCACTATCGCCATGTCGTTTACATGAACTTTATGGAAAATCAGGACTATGCCTTGGCCTTTGAAGGGTCGAAGGTGGTGGACGACATTGTGATGAATGTCACTGCGATGGTGCCGGGAAGTGTTTTCGAGAGCGGACAAACCTGCTTGATACTGGACGAGATACAGGAGTGCAAGGCTGCCCGAACAGCTCTGAAGTTCTTCAAAATGGATGGGCGTTACGACGTGATAGCCACTGGCTCGCTGCTCGGAGTGCGGGGCTATGGCTCTCACGGGAGTGGAGAAGGGCAGGGGAAATACTCGATACCTGTGGGCTATGAGACCCTTGTGGATATGTACCCTCTGGACTTCGAGGAGTTTCTTTGGGCAAACGGCATATCCCCTCTTGTCATAGAAAGGCTCAGTGAGTGTCTGCAAAAGGAGGAGCCTGTGCCTGAAGCGCTGCACCAACGCTTGCGCCAGTTGATGCTCCAGTATGCCGTGGTAGGCGGTATGCCAGCCGCAGTGAACATCTTTGTCAAGAGCCACGACATGGGTCGTGTGTTGGAAGAGCAGCGGGGCATAGTGGCTGAATATGAGGACGACATGATGAAGTATGCCGACGACAAGGACAAACCGCGCATAAGGGAGTGTTTCGAGTCCATCCCACGACAGTTGGGCAAGGAGAACAAGAAGTTTCAATATACGGTAGTTAGAAAAGGGGCAAAGGGTTCGCAGTATCAGGGAAGTCTGCAATGGATAGAGGATGCGGGCATCATCTGCCGATGCAGAAACCTTAGCATAACCGAATTGCCCTTGGAAGGCAACGCTCTCGACGATTCGTTCAAGGTGTATATGGCCGACACGGGACTGTTCATATCCATGCTTGAAGACGGTACGCAGTTTGACGTGCTTCAAGGCAATCTTTATGGCTACAAAGGGGCTATATTTGAGAATCTGGTGGCCGACATTTTTGCGAAAATGAAGCGTAAACTGTATTATTTCCGCAAGGATACGGGGCTGGAAGTGGACTTCGTGATACGCTATCAAGGGGAGTGCGTCTTGGTGGAAGTGAAGGCTAAGGACGGCAACACGAAAAGTACGAAGACCATACTTGCCCATCCGGAGAAGTATCACGTCCAGCACGCCATCAAATTGGGTGACTATAACGTTGGGCGCAACGGTGCTCTTCTCACCCTACCTCTATACATGGTCTTTCTCTTGCGGCAGGTTTAGAAACAGAAAGGGGTAGGGAAGGGGCTTATCTGATGGCCAATACTCGCTTGATTATAAGGCGTTTGTCGGGGTGAAATTACGCATTTTGCCCAAACGAAAAGGTGTATTCGTTTGGGCAAAACAGTGTATAATCTTTGGTAAATTTGCGTCTTCGAAATGGCTTAGTGCGCTTCTAGCCAGTTGTTTCCCCAACCGCAGTCGGCCACGAGGGGCACGCTCATGGGGAATGCACCTTGCATTTCCTCCATCACAATGCGCTCCACTTGCTCCTTTTCTTCGGGGAATACGCTGAAATTCAGTTCGTCATGCACCTGGAGAATCATCTTGCTCCGTATGCCTTCTGCCTTGAATCGGCGGGCTATGCGTATCATTGCCACCTTGATAATGTCGGCTGCGGTGCCCTGGATAGGGGCGTTTATGGCGTTGCGCTCGGCGAAACCGCGCACTGTGGCGTTGCGTGAGTTGATGTCGGGCAGGTAGCGGCGGCGGCCAAACAGCGTCTGCACATAGCCCTTGGTGCGGGCTTCTTCCTTTGCCTGCTCCATATACTCCTTCACTTTTGGGAAGTTGGCGAAGTAACCGTCGATGAGTTGGCGCGCCTCGTCGCGACTTATCTCAAGCCGTTCGGCCAGTCCGAACACGGTGATGCCGTAGATGATGCCGAAATTGGCGCGCTTGGCCTTGGTGCGCTGGTCGCGCGACACACTGTCGATGGACTCCTTGTATATCTTCGCTGCCGTGGCTGCGTGTATGTCGTAGCCCTCACGGAAGGCTTCAATCATGTTTTCGTCACCGCTGAGATGCGCCATCACGCGCAGTTCTATCTGACTGTAGTCTGCTGAAAAGAACAGACAACCAGGCTCGGGCACAAAGGCTTTGCGTATTTCCTTGCCGTTCTCGCCGCGCACCGGTATGTTCTGCAGGTTTGGGTCGCTCGAAGAGAGTCGCCCGGTGGCCGTCACAGTCTGGTTGAACGACGTGTGTATGTGGCCAGTGCGTGGGTTTACCAGCTTTGGAAGGGCGTCTATGTATGTGCTGAGCAACTTCTTTAATCCTCTGTATTCCAGTATTTCAGCCACAATCTCGTGCTTTCCTTTGAGCGACTGGAGCACTTCTTCGCTCGTGATGTACTGCCCGGTCTTGGTCTTCTTGGCTTTCTCCACTATCCGGAGCTTGTCGAAGAGCACCTCACCCACCTGTTTGGGCGACGAAATGTTGAACTCTATGCC
>CAVKVO010000312.1:0-2572 GCA_963659575.1 Prevotella sp. CAG:1031 | reverse complement strand
AAAGTTACGTGGCTATAAGCACGCCCAAGAAGACTGTGCTCGTAATGCTGGGCGAAAAGGTGCCTGAGACAGACGAAAAGTCATTCTACGCCGCATCTGGTACTTCATACGGAAAGGAAGACGGAGACATAAGGTATTTCACCGACGACAACTCGCGCTTCAGCCTCTGCATCACGCCTTACAACTCTATCAAGTACTACGCTTCCGACTACGGATACACCAGCACCTGCGACAGCCTCATCTGCAACTTTGAGGATAAGGCTCTTGTGGAAGCCCTCAAGAAGAAACACGTGTTCTCTCCGGTAGACCTGATGAGCACCACTGACATAACCGGCTATGTGAGCGGCAACAAGGACATCAAGAAGTTTGACGACCTCTACATGTGTGCTGCCACCACGCTTGGCGACAGCTCCCTCACCGGCATGGAGAACCTTGAGACTGTGGCTCTCCCTATAGCGTGCAAGAAGATTACCGCCACGGCATTCAAGGGCTGCAATTCGCTCAAGACTGTCAATGCCCTCTGTCCGGAACCTCCCGCACTGGCGGCCGATGCCTTTGAGAGTCTGCCTAAAGACTTCGTGATATACGTGGAAGAGGGAATGGAAGACATCTACCGCAAGGCATGGGATCAGTACAAGACCCACATCCGCGGCTACCGCGAAGTGCGCAACAACGTGCGCGAAATCACGCTGACGAAGCCTAACACCCTCGCCGACTCGCTCAATGCCAAGTTCACGATGGACGACGACATGGTGATATCAGTTGGTGGTAACCTCGGCACACTGACTCATCTGAAGGTGAACGGCCCCATCGGTGGCAAGGACCTTGCCCTCATCCGCTATCTCGGCGGACGCGAGCCTGACTGGAACAACCACGTCTACACCACCAACCTCAAGTATCTCGACCTCTACGACGCACAGCTGCGTGCCGACGACTACGAGTTCATGCTCAAAGGCAAGAACCGCAGCATAGAGAACGACAACGAGATACCGAAGGATATGCTATGGAACTGCGACAACCTTGAGACGGTAATCCTGCCGCGCACCGCCACCAAGCTCAGCTACGAGGCTTGCTACGACATGGCGTCGCTCAAGACACTGGTAATCGGCGACGACGTGACCTACATCGACGACGACGCTCTCGGCGACAACCGCAAGCTGGAGAAGATCATCTTCCTCTGCAAGCAGAAGCCGGGAATTGACGGCGACGCCTTCACCGACCCTCTTGAGGGTGCTAACCGCAAGGTGGGTAAGATGTATGTGCGCAAAGGGCTGGTGAAGGATTTCTCCGAAGATAAGGAATACAGCGGCCACACGAGCGAACTGACATACGGTTTCGATGACGATGAACTCTTCCGCGCCTTCGGCTGCAAGGCCATCGCCACTGAGGACGACCTCGGCAGTGTGGACAACGTGGACGGATGGTTCAAGAATTTCTCCGGCATCGAGAACATGACCCAACTCTCGAAGACAAAGGTCACTGCGCTCAAGAGCGGCGAGTTTGACAACCTCTCGTTCCTTAGGAAGATTGCGCTTCCATCCACGCTCACCTCTCTTGGCAAGGACTTCTTTAAGAAGAACACCTACTTGCACTGGGTGGACCTCTCGGCTTGCGACTCGCTCAGTGTCAACGCCGACACTCTCGGTGTACTCGCCGACGCGCTGGTTTACATGCCCGAAAACGCCGCCGAAACGAGTACGGCCAACGTGGTCTACGGCAAGAGCGGCGCATTGCAGTGTGCCGAGTTCTACCTCAACGCCGTGCGCGACTACGACGTGCCAAAGGCGTTTACGGCAAAGAAGGTGACATTCGGACGCGAGTTTACGCCAAACCTATACACCACTCTCACCTTGCCGTTCGCCATTGACAAGAAGCCCAAAGGCTTCAGGTTCTACACTCTCGACACTGACAGCACGAAGAGCGGCGAACTGGTGTTCAGGAAAGTTAAGGGCGGCATTGCGGCAAACACGCCTTACGTGGTGCGCTCCACAGCGAAAACCCTTACGGTGGACGCTAAGACGGCAGTGCCCGTGACAAGCTACCGCTGCAATGCGGCAACGTCAAAGGACTATGTGTTCACCGGTACCCTGCAGGGAATAAGTCCGGCATCCGCTGTGGCTAATAAATTCATTATAATGAATGGAACCACGAACCAGTGGAGCGAGGCTACGAAATCACTGGATGACTATCTGCATCCTTTCACCGCCTATGCCCAGAGGCTGAACACCACCGCAAAGGGCGACAGCATCACAAGCCGGTTCATCGGCAACCTGTACTTCTATTATGTAGGTGACACGCAGTATGAGCTTGAAGGTGAAGGAACGGAGGAAGAACCGCTCTACACCGAGAAGCTGGAGCTGAAAGACGGTCTCGACTTCAGAGCCGACACTACTTTCACCGCCGACACCGCCACTTACAGCCGCGTGATGAACAGCACTTGGGGTACACTCTGTCTGCCTTACGCAGTGGCTGCATCCACATCCGACTACAAGCTCTACGAGATGACTGGCATCTCTAACGACAAGCTCGTGATAAAGGAACTCTCCGGCACAGTGGAGGCAGGACGTCCGGT
>CAVKVO010000311.1:0-2584 GCA_963659575.1 Prevotella sp. CAG:1031 | reverse complement strand
GTTATATCATCCGATTCTATGGATTGTTTCTTCGTCCTCTACGAAATTATTTCTTCGTTTTCCGCAGTTTGAACTTCCATACTCTTGCACCGAAAGCTCCGATGGTCATGTCTACGTTGACGTCTTTGGCAAGTTGCACCGACATTTTTTCGCCTGTAAGCAAGTCGGTGGCAGTGACTTTTTGCTCGTTTATGTCGAGGAAGTCAAACGCATGACCGGGAATGTTTACTGATATTTCAGCCGGTTCTGTGCCGAAGTTTACTGCCACAAGAAGCATCTCGTTGCCCGCCTTGCGCAGGAATGCGTAGTTGGAGTAGGGGAAGAAATGGTCAGATTGCGGATTGGCATACATCAGATCAAAGAACTGTCCCTCGCTGACAGCCTTTTCCTTGTTGGCTATGCAGAGAGTCTTGCTGTGCAGCTCTGCCTGTGCCTTTTCGTCTGCTGTCAGTTTGCCCTCGGCGGCACGACACAACGTGTCCATGCTCCAGTAGTCGAAGATGGTTGTGCGACCGTCTCTACCGCTGAATCCCTCACTATCCATACCCCTTTCGCCATATTCCTCACCGGCGTAGAGCATAAACGGATTGCTGCGCATCAGTGCGCTGGCCACCATAGCCGGCACTCCACGTCGTGCGTCACCAGCGAAGAAGTCGCTCGCAATGCGCTGTTCGTCATGGTTTTCAAGGAAGTAAAGCATGTGCTCGCTGATATCCTCCGTGGCTTGCCATGCCTGTGTGATGGCAGTTGCCGAGCATTGGTTGCACGCCACGGCACGCATCGTGTCATACATTCCCACCTTGTCGTACAGGTAGTCGAAGCCGTTGGCTATGTAGTTGCGGTATTCCGCAGGGTTGTACACCTCACCGATGAACACCAACTCCGGGTGTTTCCGCTTTACTTCCGTCGTGGCGTAGTTCCAAAACTCGGCAGGCACCATCTCCGCCATGTCGCATCTGAAACCGTCAACGCCCTTGGATGCCCAGAACAGAAGTATGTCCGTCATCTGTCGCCATGTGCGTGGAGTGGGAGAGAAGTGGTTCTGTCGTCCGCCGCAGTAGTCCACGCCGTAGTTCAGTTTCACCGTTTCATACCAATCGTTGCGTCCGGGATGAGGGTCAAAATGGTCGTTGCCCGTTGCCTTTGCCGGACATTCCTCGTATGGAAACAGTTCGCCGCCGCAAAGGTCTATGCTCGGTTCAAACTTGCAACCGGGGCAATAGTAAAAGTTGTTTTGCGGATCAAAGCCCTTCGATGTATCATCCTTGTCCCCAAGACCGACCGTTCCAGCAGGTTTGCAGATAGAATGATACTGGCGCGCCACGTGGTTGGGCACAAAGTCGATTATCATTTTCAGTCCTGCGCGGTGCGTTCTCTCCACAAGAGCCTCAAACTCGCTCATGCGTTTCTGCACATTTACTGCCAAATCCGGGTCAATGTCGTAGTAGTCAACGATGGCGTACGGCGAACCGGCGCGTCCTTTCACCACGGCAGGATGGTTGCGCGGTATGCCCGAAGCCGAATGGTTGGTCTGTGTGGCATGGCGTATCACACCCGTGTACCATACATGAGTCACGCCCAACTGTTTTATTCTTTGCAGTTCGTCGGCGTTTATCTCGTTCATTTTTCCGCATCCGTTCTCCTCCACAGTGCCGTTTGGCTTGCGTGTGGTGTTGCGGTTGGTGTGCAAACGTGTGAAAATTTGGTAGATTACTGGTTTCATGGTCATATGTATGTAGTTAAGGTATAGGTTGTTTAGTTTTATTCAAAGGCTATTATAAAAGCAAAAAGGATTAGAGATTACCGCCAGTTGCAGTGTCAATCTCCAATCCTTTTTACATGTTTGTACGTTATTCGTTTAGTTCATTCCGTGTGCAGTGACGTTCTTGTCGATGCGTCCGATCATGCCTTGCAGAGCCTTTCCGGGTCCGCACTCGGTGAAGTCGTCAGCACCGTCGGCTATCATGTTCTGCACACAAGCTGTCCAGCGCACGCTGCTTGTAAGCTGTGCTATCAGGTTTGCCTTGATTTCAGCCGGCTCAGTGTGAGGCTTACCGTCAACATTCTGGTATATCGGGCACTTGGGAGCGCTGAACTCCGTGCTCTCTATGGCTGCCTGAAGCTCGTCCTTGGCAGGCTGCATCAGCGGAGAGTGGAATGCTCCTCCCACCTTCAGCGGCAGAGCGCGCTTGGCACCAGCGGCCTTCAGCTTCTCGCAAGCCTCGTTGATGGCCTCCACGTCACCCGAGATAACGAGCTGACCGGGGCAGTTGTAGTTGGCAGGAACCACCACGTGGCCGGGTTTATTCACCTCTGCGCACACCTCTTCAACCTTTTCGTCGGGCAGACCTACAATAGCAGCCATCGTTGAAGGAGCCTTTTCGCAAGCCTTCTGCATGGCCATTGCACGTGCATACACCAGTTTCAGTCCATCCTCAAAGCTCAGTGCACCGGCTGCAACAAGTGCAGAGAACTCACCGAGTGAGTGACCAGCCACCATAGACGGCTGGAATGCGTCGCCCATGCACAAGGCTGCAATCACACTGTGGAGGAATACTGCAGGCTGAGTAACCTTAGTCTGCTT
>CAVKVO010000310.1:0-2598 GCA_963659575.1 Prevotella sp. CAG:1031 | reverse complement strand
GGCTGTGAAAACGATGCGGGGCTTTGCCACAAATGGTGTGACAAAGCCCCGCATCGTTTTGTTTTTAGGGTCGAAAATTCGGTAGTCATCAGCATTCTTACGCCCTGAAAGGGCAGCTACGCATAGCCCAGGGCAACGCCCTGGGTATCAAGTGTGTTAGGTAACTTGCGCCCTGTAAGGGCAGCTGCATAAAGCCTCGTAAGAAAGCAGTTGCCCTTTCAGGGCGCGCGCAAGGAATATCATCATATTTATACCCAGGGTGCCGTCGCTTCGCTCCTCTGCCCTGGGCTATGAGCAGTTGCCCTTTCAGGGCGCAAGGGTTGCAGGATAGTTGCAATTCTCGCCTTTGTTGTGATAAAAATCTTGCTTTTTGAAAGAACAACTCTTGCTTTTCTGACTTTTATCTTGCTTAGAAAAACTTGGTTTCCTTGCCGATTACTTCGCTCAGGAGCATGTTTTCCAGTCGGCTTGTGCCCAGTCGGAACCACTGGTTGGTGAGCCAATCCTTGCCGAGCACCTCCTTTACGATGGTGTAGTATATGAGTGCGTCCATCACCGAGTTGAGTCCGCCAGCTGGTTTGAAACCAATCTGGATGCCAGTCTGCTGGTGATACTCCTTGATGGCCTGACACATGACATAGGCGGCTTCGGGTGTGGCAGCCGGTTCGAGCTTTCCCGTGGACGTTTTGATATAGTCAGCTCCGGCATACATGGCTATTATGGCCGCTTTCTTTATGTTTGAGGCCGTTTTGAGGCATCCCGTTTCGAGGATAACCTTCAGCTTTTTGTCGCCGCACACGGCCTTCAGTTCACCTATCTCGTCGGCCACGCCCTCATAGTCGCCGCTGAGGAATTTGCCCACGGGCATCACTATGTCAATCTCCGTGGCACCGTCCTTCAGAGCCAGTGCCGTTTCGGCCACTTTTATCTCCGTAAGAGCCTGCGAAGAGGGGAAGTTTCCGGCCACACAGGCTATCTCCACGCCGTCCACCTCAAGGCTTTCGGCCACGGTGCGGGCGAAGCAGGGATAGACACACAGCGTGGCCACATGGGGCAGGTCGGGATATGTGTCGTCGAAACGGTTAACCTGCTCGGTCAGAGCCAGTATGCTCTCCTCGCTGTCGGTGGTTTTGAGCGAGGTGAGTTCCACGCTTCCCATGAGGAATTTCTTCACTTCGGGCGTGTCGTTCTCGTGTACTTTTTCGGCAATGAGCTGCTTCACGGCGTTGCGCACGGCCTCGTCGCTCAGGTTGGTGTCATATTTGGCCAGTGCTTCCTCGTATTTGCTCATTATTTTCGTTTCGCCATGATGGTGATGTTCATGGCAGTGAGTGTGGTTGTCAGTCATGTTTGTTACAGCTTAATTTGGGGTTGTTTATGTGTCTTTGATTGTCTCTCGAAGTCTTTTTGGCCAAGTTGCGGCGCAGTTCAGCCGTGAGGTCTATGCCAGTCTGGTTGGCTATGCACAGCAGCACCCACAACACGTCGGCCATCTCGTCGCCCAGGTCGGCCTTTTCGCCCTCCTTGAAGCTCTGGTCGCCGTATTTGCGCGCCATTATCCTGGCCATTTCGCCCACTTCTTCGGTGAGCACGGCCATGTTGGTAAGCTCCGAAAAGTAGCGCACTCCGTAGGTTTTTATCCACTCGTCCACCGTGCGCTGCGCTTCTCTTATGGTGATGTCGTCCATATTACTTCTATATAAATGGTACTTTTGAGTACCGTTTCCGCTACTCCTTGTTCTTCGTGTCCATGCAGATGGTCACGGGACCGTCGTTGAGCAATTCTACCTTCATATCAGCCCCGAACTCGCCCGTGCCTATACTTTTGCCCAATGCGGCGCTTAAACGGGCGCAGAAGGCCTCGTAGAGGGGTATGGAGACCTCGTGGCGTGCTGCCCGTATCCACGACGGACGGTTGCCTTTCTTGTAGGAAGCCATCAGTGTGAACTGGCTGACCACGAGAATCTCGCCCTGAATGTCCATCACGGAGAGGTTCATCACACCGTTTTCATCGTCGAAAACGCGCAGTCCTATAATCTTCTTCACCAGCCAGTCGATGTCTTCCGTGGAGTCGTCCTCACAGATGCCCAGCAGGATGAGGTAGCCTTGGCCTATGGCCGACTTGATGTGGCCGTTGATGGTCACAGAGGCGTGCGAAACGCGTTGTATAACTGCTCTCATAATCAACTGCAAAGTTACTGATTTTCACGCAAAGGTCAATGATGTGATGGGGTAATTTGGGGATATTAGGAGGTGCGGAAAGTCGGTTTTTCGGTTGCCGAAAGTCGTCTTTTGGGATGCTAAAAGTTGGTCTTTCGGATGTCGAAAGTTATCTTTTGAGACGATAAAAGTCT
Organism: Prevotella sp. CAG:1031; assembly: GCA_963659575.1. Taxonomy (GTDB): domain Bacteria; phylum Bacteroidota; class Bacteroidia; order Bacteroidales; family Bacteroidaceae; genus Prevotella. Next base: position 244 of record CAVKVO010000310.1, on the reverse strand, counting down.
GCTTTTGAATTGCTAAAAGTCGTCCTCGGAGACGCTAAAAGTCGGGTAGTGAGATGCCGATGATTGAGGAAGAAAAACGAACATATTGGGTTGCCAATCGTAACTCGGCCACTTTTGCACCGTAAATGGGCCACTTACGATGCAAAAGTGGGCCACTTACGAGTCGTAAGTGGCCCACTTTTGAGAGGCATATTGTAGAAATAGGGTAGGCAGAGGTGTAACCTGTGGAGTATCAAAGTGTTAC
>CAVKVO010000309.1:0-2601 GCA_963659575.1 Prevotella sp. CAG:1031 | reverse complement strand
GAACGAGAATACGGCGGAACGGCTGAAGGAGATAAAGCGGTCGTTTCGCATGATGATGAACGGCGTAGCGGCACAGTCGATGCGCGACAAGGGACTTGAATATCATGTGAACTGGGGAGCTTCGCTGCCAATGCTCAAGGCAAAGGCTAAGGAGATTGGCAAGGACTATGACCTGGCAATCGCTCTGTGGAAAGAGGATGTGAGGGAGTGCAAGATACTCGCCACGATGATAATGCCGGCAGAGAGGATGCTGCCCGAGGTGGTTGATATCTGGATGGAGCAGACCCGTTCGCAGGAGATAGCCGAACTGGCGTCGATGAACCTGTATCAGCATCTGCCGTTTGCTGCGGAAAAGGCTTATCAGTGGATGGCTTCCGACAAGGAACTGTATCAACTGTGCGGTTTCCATGTGCTTTCGCGACTGTTTATGAACGGTCAGGAACCCAACGAGCGTGGCATCAACGAATACATCGACCAGCTTCAGGCCGCTTTGCAGGACGAGTACCCCTCGGTGAAGAAGGCGGCCATGGCAAGCGCGTTGAGGTTTGCCGAACTGGGACTGGTGTATGAGCGGTTGGCAAAAAGCGCGTTGAGGAAAGTGGGACTGGAATTTTTTTAATGCTGCGTAGACAAATTCCAAATAAAAAGTATTAATTTTGTGCGGTTTAGGAACTAAAACTTATGATGAAAGACTGTGTGAAAGCGTCCGTAAGGCAGATACTTACCAGTTATCTTGAGCTGAGCAACCGCAGAAAGACACCTGAAAGATATGCCGTACTTGATGCCGTTTACAGTATCGGCGGCCACTTCACACTCGAAGAACTTAGCGTAAAACTCGCCAACGACGTACACTTCACAGTGAGCAGAGCGACGCTATACAACACTCTGCGACTGTTTATGGAGTTGCGTCTCGTCATAAGACACAGGTTTCAGGGTACAACCCGATATGAAGCGTGCTACGACAACGACAGCCACTGCCACCAGATATGCACCGTGTGCGGCAAGGTGACGGAGGTGAAGTCGCCGGAAATAATGGCGGCGGTGAACGGGTTGCCGATGAAAAGGTTCCGCAAGGACGGTTTCACCTTATATATATATGGGGTGTGCCGCAGTTGCCAAGTCAAGCAGGCGAGGCAGAAAAACAAAGAGATAAAGTGACAAAACACAAAAGAACAAATCAGCTATGAATAAAGGAAAGATAGATGTCCTCCTTGGCCTTCAGTGGGGCGACGAGGGCAAAGGTAAGGTCGTCGACGTGCTGACACCGCAGTATGACGTGGTGGCGCGCTTCCAGGGAGGTCCCAATGCGGGTCACACACTGGAGTTTGAGGGACAGAAATATGTGCTCCGCAGCATCCCTTCTGGAATATTCCAGGGAGGCAAGGTCAATATAATAGGTAATGGCGTGGTGCTGGCTCCCGACCTGTTCATGGAGGAGGCCAAAGCCCTTGAGGCAAGCGGCCACGATTTGCGCAGCCGTCTGCACATATCCAAGAAGGCTCATCTGATTATGCCTACCCACAGAGTGCTCGACGCTGCATACGAAGCAGCCAAGGGCAAGAGCAAAGTGGGCACAACGGGCAAGGGCATCGGTCCGACATACACCGACAAGGTGTCGCGCAACGGTCTGCGTGTGGGCGACATCTTCGAGAACTTCGAGCAGAAGTATGCTGAGCACAAGGCTCGCCACGAGTCCATACTCAAGTCTATGGGTTATGAATATGACGTAACCGAGGTGGAGAAGAAGTGGATGGAAGGCATCGACTATCTGCGCAAGTTTGAGATAGTAGACTCAGAACACGAGATAAACCGTATGCTCAAGAGTGGTAGCAGTGTGCTCTGCGAGGGCGCACAGGGCACCATGCTCGACGTGGACTTCGGTTCTTATCCCTTCGTAACATCTTCAAACACCATTTGTGCCGGTGCTTGTGTTGGACTTGGTATAGGTCCCAACAAGATTGGCGACGTGTATGGCATAATGAAAGCTTACTGCACACGTGTTGGAGCAGGTCCGTTCCCAACGGAGCTGTTTGACGAAACGGGCGACAAGATACGTCAGCTCGGTCACGAATACGGTGCCGTTACCGGTCGTGAACGCCGCTGCGGATGGATTGACCTCGTGGCTCTGAAGTATGCTATAATGGTTAACGGAGTGACGCAGCTCATCATGATGAAGAGCGACGTGCTCGACGGTTTCGACACGATAAAGGCTTGCGTGGCCTACAAGCAGCACGGCAAGCAGATAGACTACTTCCCCTACAGCATTGACGAGGGCATAGAACCTGTGTATAAGGAACTGCCGGGATGGAAGACCGACATGACTGGATTCACAAGTGAGGAGCAGTTCCCCAAGGAGTTCAGCGATTACATCAAATTCCTTGAGGCTGAACTTGAAACGCCCATCAAGATAATATCAATAGGTCCGGACCGCGACCAGACAATCGTGAGGAAATAAATGGCACAGAAACCAAGTATTCCAAAAGGAACGCGCGACTTCTCGCCCGTCGAGATGGCCAAGCGCAACTACATATTCGACACCATACGCTCGGTGTATGCCCTGTATGGCTTTCAGCAGATAGAGACTCCCGCCATGGAAACCCT
>CAVKVO010000308.1:0-2632 GCA_963659575.1 Prevotella sp. CAG:1031 | reverse complement strand
TGGTCGTCGTCCTTCAGATGCTTGCGCAGTTTGGTGATATACACATCCATTGAGCGGGCGTTGAAGTAGTTGTCGTCAATCCAGATGGTCTTCAGGGCGAAGTCACGCTGCAGAATCTCGTTGGTGTGACTGCACAGCAGAGCCAACAGCTCGTTCTCCTTTGTGGTCAACTTGGTCTGCTTGTCACCGATGGTGAGCAGTTGCTTCTGAGTGTCGAACGTGAAGCGGCCGATGTGATACAATGTGCTCTCCTTCACCTTCTTGCCACGCACGCGACGGAGTATGGCCTCTATACGGAACACGAGTTCCTCCATTGAGAACGGCTTGGTGATATAGTCGTCTGCTCCAATCTTGAAACCCTCAAGGATATCCTCTTTCAGAGTCTTTGCTGTGAGGAATATGATAGGTATTTCGGCGTTGGCGGCACGAATCTCCTGTGCCAGCGTAAAGCCGTCCTTCTTGGGCATCATCACGTCAAGTACGCAGATGTCAAACTTGGCTTTCAGGAATGTCTTGTAGCCTACTTCTCCGTCGGGGCAAAGTTCTGCGTCATAGCCTTTTGCAGCGAGATATTCGCGCAGGAGCATACCCAGGTTCTCGTCGTCTTCGCAAAGAAGAATTTTCAGGTTCTCTTCCATAGTTTCTTTGTATTTTAGTTAATATTATATTGTTGTTCGTTTGTTGTTACTTGCTCTTTTATTCTTGTTTGTCCGGCATTTCTGCGCCCTGTAAGGGCAGCTGCTTGAAACCTCAACTCTTCACCGCATCGAGCGATATGGTGAATGTCGTACCCTTGCCATAGGTGCTTTCCACCTTGATTTCGCCCTTGTGCAGATCCACGATTTTCTTGACGTAGGCCAATCCCAGACCGAAACCTTTCGCGTCGTGGAGGTTGCCCGTGTGCACCCGGTAGAATTTCTCGAATATCTTCTTGAGGTTCTCCTTCTTTATTCCCATACCCGTGTCGCGTATGGACATGAGCAGTCGTCCGCCGTCGTTCCACGTCTTGATGTATATGTCGAGCGGCTTGTCCGGGTTGCGATACTTCACGGCGTTGTCCATAAGGTTGAATATGGCGTTCTGGAAGTGCATCTCGTCCACGTATATCGTGGAGTCCACAGCCTCGATGTCGGTGTATATCTTGCCGCCGGTGTGCTCCACACGCAGTGTAAACGAGTGGGCTATGTTCTCCACCAGTTCGTTGGCGTCAATCTCCTTCTTCTTGAACACCGCATTCTTGCGGTCGAACATCGACATCTGCAACACCTTTTCCACCAGGAAGCGCAGACGTTTCGACTCGTCGTTGATCACGCCTCCAAGGTGTTTCATCATCGTAGGACTCTTCGTGACGCTCTCGTCGCCGAGCATCTGTGCGGCAAGCGATATGCTGGCAATGGGAGTCTTCAACTCGTGGGTCATGTTGTTGACGAAGTCGTTCTTTATCTCCGTGTACCGTTTTTGGCGGAATATCACCACGATGGTGAAGATGAACGTGATGAGCAGCACCACGGTGAACGCCACCGAAGGAATCATAAACCGGATGCTGGAGAAGATATAGTTGTCTATGTCGGGGAAGTGTATCTTCACCACACCCATCTTAGACGACGGGTCGTTGCGGAACAGCACCTGCGAATAGGTGTACTCCTGTCCCTCGTCGGAGTATTCCGGGCAGCGGTAAACCTCACGTCCGTCGGTGGTAGACACCGTGAAGTGGTAGTGTATGCTCACGCCGTTGTTGAGCAGTTCGGCGCGCAGGTCCTGGTCGAGCAGTTTGAAGTTGATGCGCTCCTTCAGCGGTTTGTCGCTCGCGGTGTAGAGTATGTTGTACACCACCTCGTCGAGCAGCGCCTTCTGATACACATACCTGTTGCGCACAATCTCCTGCAGCGACTTTGAAGCCTCGCTTATGGTGTTTTTGTCCGAGCGCAGTATTATGGCCTTGGGTATGGTGGAAGGCTTTGTGGTGATGGTTTTCAGTTGGAATGAAGAATACACCGTGCCATCCTTACCCGTCACGGCGTACTGGTGAGAGTGCTGCACCACATCGTTGAGTTTGCCCGAACGACTGGCCACAGAGTCCTGGCGATAAGCCCGTCGCTCCGTTTCGTTGACGTCCTTTTCGAGATAGCGCAGCGTCTCGTTGAGTTCGAGGTTGCGCGATGCCTGGTACAGACTGCGGTTTACGGATTCGTCGAACTGTTCCTTCTTCATCTTTGCCATTTCTTCTATGTATGACAACTGAAGACAGAGCAGTGCGAGGAACGAAAACCCCATCACGATGGCTACAGTCCAAATAGTGGATTTCTTCATGGCGGCAAAGTTAAGCGAAAAACGCAAACGTTGTTCCGCAAAAGTTAATCGTTTCCGTTAATTTTAACAGCGTTAACAGAAATCCGAGTTTTTGTGTTAGAATGAATAAGTAAAGTAGGGTAGAGGTAGCATTATTATATTCCGGAAAAATGGCACAATGCAGTGGGCGAAGCGTCCTCACTTTGCCCCTAGCTTATTGGAAACCTTAGGAGGGTCGGCGCCCCCGCCGATCCCATCGCTCGTGAGAGCGAAAGAGTTTGTCGTATGTGAGCACGAATGATACGGCGAGGGCGCCGTACCTCCTATTTCCTGCGCCTGTTTC
>CAVKVO010000307.1:0-2661 GCA_963659575.1 Prevotella sp. CAG:1031 | reverse complement strand
AGTGCGGAGCCAACAGGCATAGGAGTGCCGCAAAAATAATGTTTTTCTTCATAGTCAAGGTATATGTTTTAGGTTTTTACGTATCGTTATCTTGCCTCCATTGGGGTTGAAGTCAACCGTTGCCTTGCCATCGTGCGACCTCACTGCGAGCGCGTGGCCGTCTTGCGTGGCGGTAATGGAGTCTGACGTGACGACCACAAGCGTGAGCGGATGGTTGAACAGCTTGCGGTTGAGCCTCATCTCGGGGCGCACCGTGGTCTTGCCCTTGTGCTGTTTCACCGTAAGCCTCACCGCGTCGCGCTCCGCCACATAGGCCCCTACGTCGCGCAAGGGGGCTATCCAGAGACTGTCGCGCAGGCGGCACACATAGTCGAAGTGGCTCCACAGCACCTGCGGGTCGGCAAAAGCGTCGTAGCCACGGGTGATGCCGTGGGTCATGCCAACGCCCCATGAGCCGCTCTTCAGCAGCCCCTCTATCCACGATTGCAGCCACAGAGTGTCGCGCTTCGACCCGATGCTCACCTGATGTGTGCGTGTTGTCACTCGGCCACGACTGCAATAGTCCACGGCCTCGGGCGTTTTGCGGTTGCCGGGATAGAAGTATGTGAGCGGAAACACGCCCACACTGTCGTGAATCACGCTGTCGTTGTGCTCAACCTCATGGCGCAATTCCTCGCCCGAAAGCTTGGCCACGTTCTTGTGTCCCCAACCGTGGCTCGCTATCTCCTGGCCATCGGCAGCCATAGTCCTCAGTTGAGCCCACGTCACACAGGGCGTTCCCTTCATGTCGCGCCCCACCTTGCTGCCTATTATGCCAAAGGTGGCTTTCAGTCCGCGCCGCTTCAGCTCGGGAAATACCCTCGTGTAGTGCTCCAAGAGACCGTCGTCGAAGGTGTAGCTCACCGCCGCCTTGCGGTCGCCGTAGTATTTCGCCACGTGAATGTCGGGTTGGGCTGTGGCGGAAACGGCCCAAACGGTGCATGAAACAGCAATCAGTAGTTTGTTCATACTAGTAGTGCAAAGATAATGTAATAGTGCAAATATAGCCTACTCTCGGTTGCCCGAATGTAGGCTGTTTTCTGCAAATATAGCCTATGAATAGGCATTGCGCAACCGTAAAATCATACACATATCAGTACATTCGTCCACGTTCGCCAAAATAACTAGGCCATTTACGCATCGTAAGTGGCCCATTTACGATACGTAAGTGGCCTAGTTACGATGCGTAAATGGCCTAGTTATGAAAAGGGGGAGAAATCCTTTTTGTTGCATTCTCCGACAAAAGAAATGGCGAAAATGTTTTGGATGTTACGATAAATGGTCGTACTTTTGCAGCATTAGTTCCCCCAAGCCTCTTCACAATGCTCAAATCGGGGGACGTTTTATTTTTACGGGTATGGCAACATCGTTCCACAAGCATTACTGTTCTCCGTCACAAATTATCGAACTGTTGCAAAACAGAGGACTTATTATTGGTGACACTTTGTCTGCAACAAGACAAATAACCAACATCGGACATTATCGTTTCAGTGCTTACCTTTATCCCCTATTGGCAACTCCAAAGGAGAACCAGATGTTCAAGCCCCAAAGCAAATTTGAAACGGCACTGTCCCTTTATAGGTTTGACCAAGATTTGCGGTCTTTGGTTTTTAGGTGGATTGCCGAAATAGAAGTGGCTGTCAGAAGCGCATTGGCCAATATCATCGCCAAGGAAACCAACAATATGTTTTGGATGACAGACTCTACTATGTATAGGAAACAAGAGCGTTTCCAAAAGACCTTGGCTATAATAGACAAAGAACTGAATGTATCGCGAGAAGAATTCATAGACCATTTCAAACATAAATACAGTAATCCATATCCTCCGGCTTGGATTCTTGTTGAAATATTGCCAATGGGAGTGTTGAATCACATTTACAGCAATCTTGCAGACAACACCCTTTGCAAGAAGGTTGCCGCCCATTTCTCATTGACCGTACCTGTATTTAGTTCATGGTTGACTGTTATCATCCTGACGAGAAACGCTTGCTGCCATCATGCCCGCATGTGGAACAAGGAAAATGCCATACCGCCAGTTGAACCGCGCAGAATGTCCCTGCCTTGGATCGCATCAATACCAACAACAAGACGATTTTATTTCAACCTCTGTGTCATAAAGTATTTCCTTGACCGTATAAATGATGGTAATTCCGTGACACACGAATTGGAGAATCTGCTTGCCACGTATCCCATGATTGATACCCATGCGATGGGTTTTCCGACAGACTGGCAAGATGAAGCATTGTGGCAATAAAATGACAAAGCGAACAAGGACAAACACAGAAACATGCCTTCTGTCTTCAACGAATTACGAATAATTTGCACGAACACGTATAGAATAGCCCCACATATTCACTGCATATAATCCGCAAAACTAAGCGCATAATTCGGGGATTTTGCCTATCTTTGTCACAAAACAAACTAAAGGTGGGTTCTATAAATTACCACCGTAACAAAAAAACAAAAAAAATATGGGTTACGTTTTGCCGTCTTTTGGACTCTTTTCAGTGCATATCGCCACCTCGCTCGGTCGTAATGCCCGCATTACTCCCTTGCTCGCTGACAATATGCCCTTGAAAATAGTCTCAAAATCCGACAAAGCTAATTTATAGAACCCACCTA
>CAVKVO010000306.1:0-2663 GCA_963659575.1 Prevotella sp. CAG:1031 | reverse complement strand
GAGAAAGAAACCGTTTACTTCAAGGCTGTGACTGGCGGAGACAATGTGGCTGAAGTGACATTCAAAAACGGTGGAGTGTTAAAGCATTTCTCCAAAATCAAGTTTGTTTCCTCTTGGCCAGAAAACGGCAAGTCGCCATACAAGGTAGGTGAAACCGTAGTAAACAACACGTATAACGAAGGCTACGCAAGCTGGGTTTGCGTTAGAGAAGCGCAGAACGGCGTTGCCGGACTGTTGGTTTTTCTTAGTGAAAAAACATGTAGAGCCGACAAGACGAAGTCTGCAAACTTCGCCACTCCTCCTTTGGCAAGGGCGGCATCCGATGTGATGAAGAAAGACTGGGACAACTTCGTCACAAGGTTCAAGAGTGCAGGAAGGGAACTGACCATAGAATATTTCTGGATTAACGACTCGAAATACTTTGTCTTTGGCGCTGGCATCTATGCTATCAGACTGATTGACACAGACATCGACTGGTTTGACATCATTTGGAAAGACCCCCAGAAACGTTATATACAGATTAGAACATTCGGTCTTGAAAGAGGCTAATACACTCAAAATCACTAAACAAGCGGATGTACTTAACGCAGCAAGTGTTGCTGAATATATATACTTACAATCAATAACAAACAACAAATTAACATGAAAGTAAAAAAGATCTATGCACTGCTGATGCCTCTGACAATTGGTTTGGCATCACTTACCTCTTGCTCGTCTGACAACAACAAAGACAACAACACCACACGTCCTGAAAGAGGCGACGTGACTTCGTTCGACCAGGTGAAATACCTGCAAAACAACATCATTGAGGTTGACTCTCTCGGCAATATGGTTCAGCGCGTCAGCGGCGAACCGTTGGACGCCTCCGACACGACAGTGCTGTCCATCCACGCAGCCGATGTCAATGCTGCCACAGAGATATTCAAGGGTTGGCTGTCGTCAGACACACAAGTAAGCACCATTTCACCCTCAACAGTTGACCTTCAGGCCAACCTGAAGGACGGAGACGGCAATGAGAAAGAAACCGTTTACTTCAAGGCTGTGACTGGCGGAGACAATGTGGCTGAAGTGACATTCAAGAACGGTGGAGTGTTAAAGCATTTCTCCAAGATCAAGTTCATTTCCTCTTGGCCTGAGAACGGCGCCTCTGAATTCAGCGTTGGTACCACCTTTACATCCACAACCTATGAGGGTTCCGGATCCTGGGTTTGCGTGAAAGAAGCCCAGAAGGGTATTGCCGGATTGTTGGTACATCTTAGCGACAAAGCAACCACAACCAACAAAAAGATGTCTGAGAACTTCGCTACTCCATCTCTGGCAACGGCTGCATCCAACGAAATGAAGAAGAACTGGAACTACTTCGTAGAAAAGTTCCAATACGCAAAAATGAACCTGACCTCGGGAGAATACTTCTGGATTGACGACTGGAAATTCTTTGTCGTTGGCGGTGGTATCTATGCTATCAGACTGAATGACGGAGACATCGACTGGTTTGACATCGTTTGGAATAGTCCCGAGAAGCGTAACATACAGATCAAGACATTCGGTCTTAGGAAAGACTGATACGCTCTCTAAGGTCTAAACATGACTAAACTACATAGTATTTTACTATCTATTTTCATTTCCGTATGCGCCCTTTCGGCGTGTACGGATAATGATTTTAGGAGCAACACTCCTACCCCTACTACTTCAAACAAGGAAATTCTGGTGCTCTTTGCACCGGGAGCTTTAGGCGACTACAGCTACAACGACCTAATATACAAAGGACTTGTTGAGACAATGATTGGCGACAGTCTGTCTGGAGCCAAGGTCAACTACTACAATCCTGCGTCCATAGAAGAGGTTGAGAAGATAATCTCCGCATGGAAACAGGACACCGTGACCAGCAAGAAAAAACTCCTTGTGCTGGCCAATTCTTCATACAAGGAAACACTTATCAACGATTTTTCCACGTTTCCTTTGGACACCGCTTCAAGAAAGATCCTGCTGTTTGAAAGCAAACAGATTGACATGAATGGTGTTCACACGTTCAACCTTTCCCTTTACGGCACATCATTCATCTCGGGAGCCGTGGCAGGAAAGCTAAAGGCGAAACCTCTCGTCTTGCTGGCCGACTCCACCGACACCATCGCCGCAAAGGCCATCGACGGGTTTGCCGACGGTTTTGAAGCCTACGGCGGCAAGCGCGCTGACATAGGACGCACATATCTGGACAGTTCAAGCGACGGATACAACATGGCCGACTCTACCTACAAGTGGATGCACAACTGGACCAAAACCTACAACTTCATTCTTCCCATAATCGGCGGTTCGGCAAAAGGTGTGTTCCGCTATATGCGCGAAAAACCCACAGGACTGTACACCGTGGGAATCGATGTGGATCAGAGCAGTCTGTGTTCGCAGATAGTGGGAAGCATGACCAAGAAGATGGACACGGTGCTCCGCAAGTTCCTTCAGGACTGGGCGGCAGGAAAGCCACTGCCCAAGAGCGTCACCTACGGTCTGCGCGACGGTTATACCGACTGGGTGACAGGTCGTGTGAACCTGACGGAACTGGGAATTGATCTGGAAGAAATAAAAGCCAAAGCCAGCCAAAGTGACGGTCACAAAAAGGAATCGGAATATGAGAAACTTTAGTTTGCTGATTGTAGCCTTGTTGATGG
>CAVKVO010000305.1:0-2669 GCA_963659575.1 Prevotella sp. CAG:1031 | reverse complement strand
GCGAACCTCAAGCTTGTCGTCGTCATTGAACACCGCACGCAAAGTGTCGTGCTGCAAGATGAGGGCATCAATGCATCTCTGCAAGATTGCCACGTCAGCCTTGCCACTGCAACGCAGCAACACCGACTGGTGGAAGCGTGACGGACGCTGAAGACCCAAGTCCTTGAAGAACGATATGATAGGACTGTCATCAACAACACCGCTCCATGGAGCCTGACTTATGGTTACAGCCTTAGCCATACCGTTGCCGGCAATGCCGCGCACCGTCTTCAACTTCATCACATCGGCCACCTGAATGTTTATGCCATTCTGTCGAAGCAAACTAACAAGACGGATAGCCTTGATGGAGTCGCCGCCAAGTTCGAAGAAGTTGTCGAGTGCGCCCACCTCGCCACTGATACCGAGTATCTGTTGCATGGCTTTGGCCACGGCCACCTCGGCTTCACCTTCAGGTTCCACATACTCTGCAGTACTCTTTATCTCTGGCACAGGCAGAGCCTTGCGGTTTATCTTGCCTCCAGGAGTCATCGGCATCTCGTCGAGTTGCATGAACACGTCGGGAACCATGTATTCCGTCAGTGTCTCTGCCATGAACGACTGCAATGCCGCCGTGTCTACCTGTGACGACGCACTGAAATAGAGCACCAGATGCTGCTGACCATTGACGGTCTTCACCTCTGCCGCCACATGCGAAATGCCGTCAAACTGGCTGGCACGGTTTTCCACCTCACCCAGTTCCACGCGGAATCCGCGCAGTTTCACTTGGGAGTCAATGCGTCCGAGGAACATCAGTTCGCCGTCTTCGTTGTAGCGCGCCAAGTCGCCAGTGCGGTACATCCTTACTGGCTGGCCGTCTACCGTCACCGTGCGGAACTTCTCTGCAGTGAGTTCCTCCCTGTGCCAGTAGCAGTTGGCTGTTTGTATGCCGGCCAAGCACAGCTCTCCCTGAACGCCCTGAGGCAACAGGTGTCCCTCTGCGTCACAGATATAGCTGGAACTGTTTGGCACAGCCTTTCCGATAGGAATATCAATGTCGTTGTCCTGGTCTATGATATGATAAGAAGAGCAGCAGGTGAACTCCGTCGGACCATAGCCGTTGAACAGTTTGGTACTGGTCTTCTTTACAGGCATGAATTTCTCACCGCCAAGCATTATGTATTCAAGACCGAGGTCGTATTGGTTGAGGAGCACCATTCCGAGAGCGGTGCTCATCGTCATACCCGTGATATGGTTGTCCTTGATGTAGCGAGCCATACCGTCGATGTCTTTTCTCAGAGCCTCGTCGAGAATATGCACAGAGGCACCCGCACACAGCGGATAGAAGAGGTCGAAGGTTGAAGCGTCGAACGAGAAGCTCGGATGATGCAAGTTGTTCTTCGTCGGGTCAAGCGCAAATGCGGCGGTGTTCCACTCCGCACAGGCGCGGACGGACTTCTCGTCAACGACAACGCCCTTCGGCTTGCCGGTAGAACCCGACGTGTATATCATGTAGGCGTGGTTCTCAGGCTTTGCCCCAGGAACCGCCGCAGTAGGATTGCCAATCTCGTTGAAGGTCTCTTCCGTTATGGTTATCTTCGCCTCGGAGTCCTCAAGCATGTAGGCTATGCGGTCTTCTGGATATTCAGGGTCAACAGGCACGTATGCCGCACCCGCCTTCTGGATACCCAACACGGCAACGACAAACTCTTTTACGCGGCCCATCTTGATGGCCACAAAGTCGTCTGGCTTCACGCCCTGCTCCACAAGGTAGGAAGCCAACTTATCAGACTCTTCATCAAGTTCCTTATATGTCAGTTGACCGTTGGAAGCCACTACCGCCACACGGCCGGGACGCGCCTTCACGTTGCGCTGGAACATGTCAATCCATGTCTCTGTGGTGTCATATTCCACCACGTCACCGCTGGAGAGAGCCGCCATCTTGTGCTCGTCTTCCGCACTGAGGCGGGGCAGAGACGACAGTTCAGCGTCAGGATTGCCAATAATGCCTTCGGCGAAAGTCTTGAAGAGTGCCAACACACGGTCTATCTCACATTCGCGGTAGTGCTTGTTGTTGAACACTATCTGGAGTGTCAGACAACCGTCGGAATTGACGGATGACGTAACATTAAGTTCGTCGAAAATCTCCTCGTCATAATTGACTGGAGTAACATGGATGCCGCCAATGCCATCCTCTACCGTACTTGCTCCGCTATTGTAGTTCTCAAACGCCATGACGGTTTGCAACAACTGGTTGCCCAGTTCGCTCTGCTTCTGTATCTCGGCGAGCGGACAGAAGTCGTATGCGTTGCTGTCGGCCGACTGCTTCTGCAGTGTTGCAATCATCTGGCGAGCAGTGCTGCTCTTTTCGCATTTCACACGTACGGGTATGGAGTTGATGAACAATCCCACCACCTCGTTCACGTCGGTCTTTGTGTTGTCACGACCTGAAACCACCTTGGCGAATACAGCATCGTTGGTGCGACTATAGGTCTGGAGCACCATACCCCAAATAAGCTCTACGGCATTGTTTATGGTGGCCTGCTCATGCTGGCAAAGTTGTGTCAGCGCGTCGGTAGTGTCCTTGTCGAGCACAAGGTTCTTGTCGAAGCGGTCGTACCGCTCGGCCTCAGGCACATCGCCCCAAGAAGGTATCTCGGCGCGTGTCTCATACTCCGCAAGGAAATTCTTCC
>CAVKVO010000304.1:0-2694 GCA_963659575.1 Prevotella sp. CAG:1031 | reverse complement strand
CATAGGATTTGGGTCAAATATGCATAGGATTTGGGCCAAATTCTATGCATATTTGACCCAAATCCTATGCATTTTTGAGGCAAATCCTATGCATCCATTTTTGAGGTTAAGTTTTTTCATAAAAAGAGGCGGGCATGGCAAGAGACAAATGACGGTTATTTCCTCCCGCATTTATTGCTCTTTTGTTACAAAAACGCTACCTTTGCATATGGTGCGCCGGATATCCTTGCCGGGCGCAATGACACTAACCTATAAGTAATAACATAAAGATGACAACCAGACGACAGATTCTGTTATCGGCAGGTGCACTGTTTGCACTGTCGCTGCCCACACCGGGCAGTGCCGATGAGGTGGACGTGTTCTACATGACCACCACAACCACCGGAGGCAAGAGTTACATAACCAAGCTCGACGGTTCGTTTCGCCTGCCAATGGTCTACGTGGCCGACGGCATAATGAAGGTGAACTACCGCAGCATTGCCCTTGGCGACATTGAGGGCATACGCTTTGAGAAGCGCACGGAGACCGTGAACGGCATTGACGAGGTGAAAGTCAGTGACAGAAAGGTCACTGGCAACGAGAATGTATACACCCTGGACGGACGGCGAGTGGACAACTCCAACGGACAATTGCCCAAGGGACTATATATAATAGGTAAGAGAAAGGTGGTGGTGAAATGAAAAAGACATTGCTTTGCACTCTGCTGGCCGTGGCCGGCATGACCGTTCAGGGCGACATCGCCCCGGCATACGGACAGGACGGACTGTGGATTCGCTATGACAACCGGTTCCTGGCCAACCGCAAACTGCTCGACACGAGTGGCTACGACTCACTGGAGTTTCGCTCAAGTCGCACCATGCCCGTGGTGAGGTGCTACACAACGAGTCAGGAGAAGGGATATTTCGACTACTACCTGTCGAGCATTATCGACAAGCAACCGGGTGTGCTGATGTTCCGCAACCCCGGACGCATAGTGTATCAGCCTTCGGAGTTCAGCAGCATGGACTTTATGGATGCCGACAGCCAGTGGTCGTTCAAGCGGAGCAAGGAGAGCGAACACTTCATCTTGTTTTGGGCAAAGGAGTTCGGCGACAACCCCAACTCGGGCAAGGTGCCATCAAACCTCAGAGTGAACATCGACGACCTGCTGGACAAGGCTGAACGCTTCTATACCACCAATGTGGAGACGCTGAAGATGGTGGAAACCGACAGTGGCCGTTCGCAACTGGACCGCTACAAGATGGAGATTTATCTGAAGTATCAGACGGAATGGCTCGCCACTGGTTCGGGCTACGACGACAAGATTGGTGCTCTGTGGATAAACCCATCCACTTGTCAACCCGCAGGTTCTACCATAGGCCATGAGATCGGTCACACGTTCCAGTACCAAACCTATTGCGACAACGTTTACCGCGGTCGCGACAACGACCACAAGTCGGGCTTCCGCTACGGCCTGCCCGGTTCCAACGGTCTGAACGGTTTTTGGGAGCAGTGCGCCCAGTGGCAGAGTTTCCAGGACTATCCGGAGGAGGCTCTCACCACATGGCATTTTGCCTATTGGAAGTCCCATCACCACCGCCACTTTGAGAACGAGTGGCAGCGCTACGCCAGCTATTGGCTCCAATATTACCTCACCGACCGCAGTGGCATAACCACCATCGGAAGGATATGGAACGAGAGCCAATATCCCGAGGATTGCATCATGGCATACACACGACTGTTTTGCGACAACAACTACTCCACTGTGCGCCAGTTGCTGTTCGACTATGCCCAACGCTGCGTGACGTTCGACTTCAAAGCAATCAAATCGAGAGTGACCAACCAGTATGACACCTACACAACGGCGCTGCTTGACGGCGGCGACGGTTGGCATCAGGTGGCCTACTCCAACTGTCCCGCACCTACAGGTTTCAACGCTGTGCCGCTGACCATACCTGCAGCAGGAACGAAAGTGACGGCTCACGTGGAGGGACTGCCAGTGGGAAGTGCGCTGTTGGCCGCCGACCCGGGCATACAGATCAACGGCGACGGCAAGGCTGTGGACACGGTGAAGGTGTATAACAACACCGATGTGAAAGGCCATGAGGGCTGGGCCTGCGGCTTTGTGGCTCTCACCTCCGGCGGCAACCGCGTGTATGGCGACGCCAGCTATATCTCCGCCACCAACGGCAGCAACAGCAACCTCACCGGAGATGTGGAGTTTACCGTGCCCGAAGGCACTCAACGCCTGTGGCTTGTGGTGCAGGGTTCGCCCACAGTGTACCGTTTCAGTCCGTGGGACGACAAGGAGTCTACCGACGACCAACTGCCCTACCGATTTAAACTGGAGGGCACGACGGTGAAATAGGAGATATCCTCAGTATAAACTTCTGGAAAAATGCAATCGGCATAGGCTCTTTTGGTCTATGCCGATTGTCTTTTGTGATACTTTCGGATTTAGATTTATGTTGTTGTTTTGACAAAAACAGAGTAAAAACCCCTGTCTGTTTTCTGAGCCTTCGGCTTGTCAGAATGTATTGACCCGCCTTTACGAGAGCGAACTCTCGACAGGCGGGGCAATACATTCCGACAGTGGCTATCGCCACCCAGAAAACCGACAGGCGATAAACCACGCCTTCGGCAAAAAAACGCTGCGCCACTGGCCTCGAAGAGGCCGAATCTCAGTAACCCCATGTGGAGTGAAACGGAACATGG
>CAVKVO010000303.1:0-2706 GCA_963659575.1 Prevotella sp. CAG:1031 | reverse complement strand
AACCATCTTCCAACCCCATCAGCATTTGGGCCGACGGCCCAACAAGAGGTTGTCACCGTTGCCGACCCGTTGGGGCGAGCAATGAGGGTTGTAAAAAGTTGTCCGAGTTGTCTTCTTTTACCCATCCCAACCGACGCCACCCGCCAAAAATGAAAAAAATACACTCCCACCCCCTAAAAAAACACGCCCCAACCCGTTCTATTTCAGAAAAATGTGTTACCTTTGCACCCAATAGGTGTTCTTGGGGAGGAAACGGAACATCACAGACACTCTGTCGCATGGTTCATGCGACAAACGGGGGGACCGTAATGAAGGGATGCCGATGATGCTACGACGACGCCACAAACCGTGCCGCATGGGACGGTGGGAAAACGGGATAAGTCACACCTTAATATAAATAAAGGAACTATAACCATCAACAACATGAAAATCAAAACAATTCTTGGCATTGCCTTGGCTGCCGGAAGCCTCGCTTCCTGCTCAGTGGAGGACAATGACACCGTTGCCGACAATGTGAAGGAGAACTACACACGAGAGTTCATCAAGCAGTTTGGCACCATCAACCCCAATCAGGACTGGAGCGTGGTGGAACAGAAGAGCATCACAGTGAACCTGCCCAAGGCTTCGCACGTGCAGGTCTTCGAGAAGCAGGGCGACGAGTTCCGCCTGGCAGCCGACTACGAGGGCGTGACGAAGCAGACCATCACATTCGATGGCATGGAGGGTGACAACACACCGTTCCTGGTGTACATCGACAGCGACGCAGCTTACGCCGTGGAGAACGGTGGGACGCTCACCGTCGGATCAGCAACAAGCGGTCCCAAGCGCGCAATTAAGATTCCCAGCGACTGCAGTTGGATTACGCGCGGCGGCAAAACCGAAATCACATTGTCGTCTACAGAGAGTGTCATGAAAGTCTTGGCTGAGAATAATGGCAAGGATAACAGCGGCTACCTCGACAAGATACCCGCTGGCAATCGCGGATTGGTTCAAAACACTGACCCCATCAGCTTCTACCCCATGTATTGGAACTCCAAGAACAAGCATGTGGCCGGCATCTACTATAACGACGAAACCACCAACCAACTCGTGCATATCCCCGTATATGCCGACAAGGCTGACACCTACAAGGACGATGCCGACAAGGAAGACTTGTGCTTCTATACTACAAATAATACTCTAAAAGATTATCCTGCCGAAACGGATGCTGAAAACTGTTGGAAATTCACGCATACATATAACTATGCGTTATTTACCCGTAAATGGAACGTATCCTACGAGGAGAACTTTAAGTTCTATAGCCGTCCCTACACCATCACACCCACAAAGAGCCTCGCTGCAGGTATCTATGTGGAGGTTAACGGCCACAAATACTATTCAGATCCGAACCTCAACGGCGGAAAGAATTTCTTTGCTATCAGACCAGTAACAGAGGGCAACGGGAGCGATAAAACCTATACCTACCTCTGCTTCGACGATCCCGACGACAACGATTACACAGCTGAGGGCGACCACGACTTCAACGACCTCGTGCTCTACACACCGCGGCAAATGACACCCGTCACACGCAACGAGACTGAGTGGACCATTGCCTGCGAGGACCTCGGCGGCACGTTCGACTACGACTTCAACGACCTCGTGTTCCGCGTGACACACGTCGCCGGCAACGACTACGCACGCATCTACCCCGTGGCTGCCGGCGGCACACTGCCCGCATACCTCTACTACAATGACAAGCCCATCTCCGAAGAGTGGCACAGCCACTTCGGCCACAGCGGTTACGAGTCCAACGTGATGATCAACACGGGCAAAGGTTCTGAGGAGCACGGCGTGAAGACCATCCTGGTGAAGGATCTGCCCACAGACTGGAGCATCACCGCATTCTCCAAGACGGACGGCGGCTTGAACATCAAGGTGAAGCGCGCTGACAACACATGGACAACCGTCACCGGTCCCGAGAAGGGCGCCGCTCCGCAGATGCTCATCCTGCCCTACGACTGGCAGTGGCCCACCGAGCTGACACGCATCACAACAGCTTATCCCGACTTCGGCACATGGGGTGAGAACTACCAGAGCAGCTCTTGGGTGAACAACAAGGTCTCTGACTACATTATCACCGGTTTCGGTGAGAAGGAGATTACCTCCATCGGCCAGAAGGAGTACTCCGTGAAGTAACCACTCGCTCACATACACACACGGCGAAGCCCCGTGCAGCAGCGCACCATCATGCGCCCTGCACGGGGCTTCCTGCGTTTTCGCCCCCCTACACATATACTTCCCAAGGACTCCTCCAATTCCGCACCATCACCCCAGCAGATGCCCCGCAGATGCCCCGCAGATGCCCCTGTAAGGGGCGCATAATTAAACAGAAACGTCTATTGAATTAGCGAATTAAAATACAATGCCAAAACGTAGGGGCCACTCGACTTTGTCGCTTGCGTCAGCAAGAGACCCTACGCTATATTATGCCGTCCCTATGGGTAGGGTGTTCAAAATCCGAATATTTTTCGGACACGACTTTTGCTAAATTTCACAACTTAAGTTGTTGTGAATGAGATATTTATATTTTGCAAATTATAGCGAAATATGACCATTTCCAATTTGCATACGAAAAAGCGTCACGCTTGTTGTATGTCCCCGAAGGGGGCAAATGTGCATAACCGCGGGTGACCGAAGGGAACCTGCGGTTATACGATACTGCTTAAA
>CAVKVO010000302.1:0-2709 GCA_963659575.1 Prevotella sp. CAG:1031 | reverse complement strand
GGGTATATAAGTACAAAAGCAAACTTGCGCCCTGTAAGGGCAACTGCTTTATATACATCACTATGGATGCTGTACGACTGGGTTTCATGCAGCTGCCCTTACAGGGCGCAAGTTACCTAACGGCGTTAATACCCAGGGCGTTGCCCTGGGCTATGAGTAGTTGCCCTTTCAGGGCGCAAGAGCTGATTTGTTGCTGGTTATCTATATCACCAAAAAGAGAAAGAACGATCATGAAGAAGAGATTGAGAATGAGTTTGTGTGCACTCGCAACAGTATGTCTGTTTGTGACGTGCGGTATGTCGGGCAACCACAAAACGGCAACGGCGGAAGTGGCAGAGGGTGTGGAAACCGCGGAGAGCACGGAAGCGATGGAGGAGACCGCGGGCGCAGAAAGCAGTGCAAAGGAGGCGCACGACTACGAACTGCCTGCCTTGAGGAGTGGCAGCGGCGAACTGATATTGCAGCGAGAGGGCTACACCGCATCGTACAACAGTGAGACGAAAATACCCAACTGGGTGGCATGGCACCTTACTGCCGACCATATCGACGGACCGTATAAGCGCAAAGGGGTGTCGTTTGCGGAGGATGAAGAGGTGGCTGAGCCGCGCGCAACGCTCACCGACTACCGCTCTTCGGGTTATGATCGTGGCCACATGTGTCCGTCGGGCGACTGTCGGTGGAGCGAGAAAGCTCAGCAGCAGTCGTTCTTGCTGACTAATGTGTGTCCGCAGATCCACGGTCTGAACTCCGGCGACTGGAACGAAATGGAGATGCAATGCCGCAAGTGGGCAGAGAACTATGGCGACTTGTATATCGTGTGCGGTCCGGTACTTTACTCTAAGTCGCGCCACAAAACCATCGGACGCAACAAGGTGGTGGTGCCGGAAGCCTTCTTTAAGGTGGTGCTGAGGGCAGGTAAGGACACTGCGGCCATAGGTTTCATATACAAAAACGAGTCGGGCAACCGTCCCAAGACCTACTATATGAACTCCGTAGATGAGGTGGAACGCATAACGGGCTACGACTTTTTCCCTTCCCTTCCCGACGAAACGGAGCGAAGAGTTGAGGCTAAAGCCAATCCCGACGAGTGGTTCTGACGGAGGTTTTTGACAAAAACGGAATAAAAACCCCTGTCTGTTTTCTGAACCTTCGGTTTGTCGGGAAGTCTTGCTCTGCCTTTACGAGAGTACACTCTCGACAGACAGGGCAAGACTTTCCGACAGTGGCTTACGCCACTCAGAAAACAGACAGGCGATAAACCACGCCTTCGGCGAAAAACCGCTGCGCGCATTCGGCCTGTAATATTGGTACGGTCAAAGCACTCTGAAAGCGTGACGTACGCAAGTTCTCCATACAGGCTATAGCCTCGAAGAGGCCACTGTGTGCAGCGGTTTTTAGCCGAAGGCGTGGTTTATCGCCCTGCGGTGGGCAAGTGCCGGCACGGCACTGATGGTGCTTGTCTTTGCAGAGCGTCGAGAGTTTGCTCTCGTAAGCGCAGCAAAGGCAAGCACCATCAAAAACTCGAAGAATGAGAGTTTGCCCACCACAGGGTGTTTTTCTGGTTTTTGTTTTTGTCTTACCATGAAAAAAGAAATTGCAATTCATGCTTTTTAGGTATTGTGAAGCCACTGTTTATGGGCTAATTTTGCAACCGAAAACAGATTCAAACGCATGGATATGAATACCGAAAAGGCTACTCCCGTTGACATGAAGGTTCTGATGAACCACATATACGAATATAAGAAAGGTGTGAGACGCATGGTTCTCTTCACTTTCAACAAGAAGTATGAACAGATTGCCATCACGCGGTTGGAACATCAGAACATAAGCTATATCATACAACCTGTGGGCAACGACCGGTTGAACCTGTTTTTCGGACGTAAAGAATGTCTCGATGCCATCCGTCTGATGGTGACGAGACCGCTCAACCAGCTCACTCCCGAAGAGGATTTTATACTCGGAGCCATGCTCGGCTACGACATCTGCGCTCAGTGCGAACGCTATTGCGAGCGCAAAGAGCGGTGCGCCGAACGCAGGTGTTCGTAAGAGGCGGCATCTTCGAAGCCGAAAAATTATCATAGTTATTGGTGCCCCATGTTCCGCTGCGCTGCACATGGGGTTACTGAAATTTGGCCTCATCGAGGCCATGCGCAAAAACTAACAAAAGGTTTATAAACGGCAATAAAAAATGCCACTACTCATCATCGAGCAGTGACATTCAAGCCTATGTTAATAAATACAAATCCTTTTCTAATCCAAATCAAATCTTTCTTAGTAAGAACCTGAAGCTAACTTGTAGCTTGCAGGGGTTCTTTACTAATACTCGATCTTGAAAGTTTTAGGATGTCTCACGACAGCCTGTGTTATCCACTATCAAACTTTCTTTTTACCAATAACTAAAAACCTAAAACTATAAATATTACTACTAACCTAAAACAATCTATTAACCTTTTGACAATGCAAAGGTAGTGCGGTTTTCAGATTGCGCAATGACTAAAACCGAGAATGTACACAAAATCGTCCTATTCTTGACGTAAATCAATCACTGTGTGCGCAAACAATTCGCAAAAGGTGGTTGAAAGGGACACAAAATGAGTGAAGAGTGAAGAACGAAGAGTGAAGAATTCATGTGCACAGTTGCAGGAGGGAAAGCCAATTCATGTGCAGTTGCAGGAGGGTTGGCGTCCTCGCCGACCCCTTGGCGCAATG
>CAVKVO010000301.1:0-2720 GCA_963659575.1 Prevotella sp. CAG:1031 | reverse complement strand
CCATGGACCGCGACAAGCGTTGGAACCGTGTGAAGGAGGCTTACGACCTGCTCGTTGAAGGTAAGGGAAAGAAAGCCGACGACATGGTGAAGGCTATGCAGGAGAGCTATGCCGAGGGCGTTACCGACGAGTTTGTTAAGGCCATCTGCAACTCCACCGTTGACGGACGCATCGGTGAGGGCGACGTGGTGATATTCATCAACTACCGCAACGACCGTGCCAAGGAGCTCACTCAGGTGTTGACCCAGCAGGATATGCCCGAAGAGGGAATGAAGACCATAAAGGATCTGCAGTACTACTGCATGACTCCCTACGACGCATCGTTCAAGGGCGTTCACATACTCTTCCCCAAGGAGAATGTGCAGGACACTCTGGGCGAATATCTGAGCAAGCAGGGCAAGAAGCAGTTGCACACCGCAGAGACAGAGAAGTATGCCCACGTGACATTCTTCTTCAACGGTGGTCGCGAAACTCCGTTTGAGGGTGAAGATCGCATACTCGTGCCGTCGCCAAAGGTGGCTACATACGACCTCAAGCCCGAGATGAGTGCATACGAGGTGAAGGACAAACTGGTGGGAGCAATCAACACTCAGGAGTATGACTTCATCGTTGTCAACTTCGCCAATGGCGACATGGTGGGTCACACCGGTGTTTACAACGCCATTGCAAAGGCCGTACACGCTGTGGACAACTGCGTTCGCGAGGTGATTGAGGCTGCCAAGGCCAACGACTATGAGGCAATAATCATAGCTGACCACGGCAACGCCGACAACGCAATCAATGAGGACGGTACGCCCAACACGGCGCACTCGCTCAACCCCGTGCCGTTCATCTATGTGACAGACAACAACAGTGCAACCGTGAAGAACGGTCGTCTGGCCGACGTTGCGCCTTCAATCCTGCACATAATGGGACTGGAGCAGCCTGCCGACATGACAGGTGAAAACCTCATCTGCGACAACAAGTAAGTCGAAGCATCGTTTAGGTGGTGCTGAAAGTTCCACCTATATATAATAGCAAACCGGGTGGCAGAGCCTTTGTTAAACAAGGTGTGCCATCCGGTTTTGTGCTTGTGATTCGTTGTCGGGTAATGTCGCAATGGTTAAATAAACATAAAATAAATATCGTAATACTTGCCTTGCTTCTATATATAAGAGGAAAAGCTGTAACTTTGCAGTCCGATTATTAACGGGGAGAGACTTAGAATCCCCACGGACAGAGTGTTAATAGCCGTGTCTTTGGCCGGGCACGACGGTTAGTGAATCGCTGTCCAAGGCGCAGTGCGAGTTCTGCGTCCGAATAGAAAAAAGTTTTTTAGTAGTAAAACAACAACGTTAAAATGAACACTTTAAGTTACAAGACTGTCTCAGCCAATAAGGAGACAGCCAAAAAAGAGTGGGTGGTTTTCGACGCAAGCGGCCAGATTGTAGGTCGTATGTGCTCTAAAGTAGCCAAACTGCTGCGCGGAAAGTACAAGCCCAACTTCACTCCTCACGTGGATTGCGGAGACAATGTTATCATCATCAACGCCGACAAGGTGGTGTTCTCCGGAAAGAAAGAGACCGACAAGGTCTACACACGTTATACTGGTTATCCCGGTGGACAGCGTTTCTCTACACCCGCTGCGCTGCGCAAGCGTCCCAACGGTGCAGAGCGCATCATCCGTCATGCCGTTAAGGGCATGCTCCCCAAAGGCTCTCTCGGCCGTAGTCTCATGAACAACCTCTATATATATGAGGGAACAGAGCACAACCACGAGGCTCAGAAGCCAAAGACAATAGATATTAACCAGTACAAATAATCAAGGAAATGGAAGTAATAAACGCAATAGGCCGTCGCAAGAGTTCCGTTGCACGCGTATACCTTAGCGAAGGCACAGGCAAGATAACCATAAACAAAAAGGACATTGCCGTATATTTCCCCTCTGCCATCCTCCAGTATGTGGTTAAGCAGCCTCTGCAGCTGCTTGAAGTGGCTGAGAAGTATGACATAAAGGCCAATCTTGACGGTGGTGGCTTCACAGGTCAGAGCCAGGCTCTGCGTCTCGCTATAGCACGCGCCCTCGTTAAGGTGAACGAAGAGGACAAGAAGAACCTCAAGGATCACGGTTTCCTCACACGCGACGCCCGCGAGGTGGAGCGCAAGAAGCCGGGTCAGCCGAAGGCACGTCGTCGCTTCCAGTTCAGCAAGCGTTAATCTTGTTGCCTTATACTATATATGTATATGGCCGCATGAGGCTGGACATTGTTTAGCATCTAAACCTGCAAGACTTGTCGTTCGGCGCGGTTTTCCCAACGTTGGAGACCGGACGCTACGACGATTACCTGTGGGCTGATTCTAACGAAAGAATAAAAAAGAAAGTAAACAACATTAAAGCATTAAAGAAATGTCAAGAACAAATTTTGATATGCTGCTGCAGGCTGGCTGCCACTTCGGTCACCTGCGCCGCAAGTGGAACCCCGCAATGGCTCCCTACATCTACACAGAGCGCAACGGAATCCACATTATAGACCTTCACAAGACCGTAGTCAAGATTGACGAGGCTGCCGAAGCACTGAAGCAAATCGCTAAGTCGGGCAAGAAGGTACTGTTTGTAGCTACTAAAAAACAGAACAAGGACGTAGTTGCCGAGAAGGCTGCGAGCGTCAATATGCCGTACGTGGTAGAGCGTTGGCCGGGCGGTATGCTCACCAACTTCCCCACAATCCGCAAGGCTGTGA
>CAVKVO010000300.1:0-2721 GCA_963659575.1 Prevotella sp. CAG:1031 | reverse complement strand
AGGGAGCATAGCGGGCTATGTGACCGATGAAAGAGACGAAAACAGCCAAAAAGATAAGCCGTCAAGGTTATAGAACACAAATAAATGTACATCATCAAAAGCGTACCAAGTTATTTTTTAACCGTCACTTAAACGTACATGCACTGACGTTAAGTCAATACAAAGGTACTTATTTTCCTTAGCTCGGTCAAATTATTAGAGCAAGATATGAAATTACTGCTTGGCTTGATACGCCGGGACGGCGTACCTCCTATGGTCACTTGATGTTCTTGTATTCTGCGGTTGCGTCGAATGAGGGGCAGGCTTTGGCGGCGAAGTCGCGGTGGCCGTGGATGGCGGCGTTGGGGTAGCGGTGTTTCAGCTCGGTGAGCAGTTTTACCAGTGCTGCCTTTTGCAGTGGTGTGCGTGTGTCCTTGGCTGTCTTTCCGTCGGTGGCCACGCCGCCTACGTATACCACGCCGATGCTGTTGGTGTTGTGGCCGGTGCAGTGTGCGCCTACTTTGCTTTCCTCTCTTCCGGGTTCTACCGTACCGTCCAGGTCCACTACGTAGTGGTAGCCTATGCCGCTCCATCCCTTCTGTTTGTGCCAGCGGTCTATGTCAGCGGCGTGGAAGTTCTTGCCTTCTGCGGTTGCCGTGCAGTGCACGATGATTTCGTTTATCTTTCTCATAGGATCTGTTTTAGTAATGCTCAAAAAAACGACTTGCGAAAGTTATTTTTTTTGAGCATTACTTCAAACTAGTTCTATTTCAAACTCTCCTGATACCAGTCGTAGAGCTTTTTCACGCCGTCTTCTATCTCTACCTTGTGGGTCCAGCCCAAGCGGTGGAGCTTGTCCACGGAGATGAGTTTGCGGGGCGTGCCGTCGGGCTTGGTGGAGTCAAACTCTATCGTGCCCTCGAAGCCAACTGCCTTGCGCACCAGTTCGGAGAGTTCGCGGATGGTGAGCTCCTTACCCGTACCCACGTTGATGTGGCAGTTGCGTATTTCGCCCAGCGACGGGATGGCACCGCCGCGACCTTCAGAGTTGTTGCGGTCTACGGCACCGTCTACCTTCGCTCCATAGAACACCGACGAATACTTCTCTATGCCGATGATGTCCTTGAAGTCCACGTTGAGCAGCACGTGAACACTGGCGTCGGCCATGTCCTCGCTCCAGAGGAACTCCCTCAGTGGCGTACCTGTACCCCAGAGCACCACCTTATTATTATATATGCCGTAAAACTCCAGAGCCTTCAGTATGCGCTCGTGAGGGTTGTTCCCGTCCACATTGCCCTCGCCGATGATGGCGCGGAGCTTGTCGGTCGGGTTGATGGGACGCTTGTTCATGTCCACCTCAATCGAGTGCCAGTCGCCGTCGTGAATGAGTTTTGCAAGGTAAATCTTGCGCATCATGGCCGGCATCACGTGGCTGTTCTCCAGGTGGAAGTTGTCGTTGGGTCCGTAGAGGTTAGTAGGCATCACAGCGATGTAGTTCGTGCCGTACTGCAGGTTGTAGCTCTCGCACATCTTCAGTCCGGCAATCTTGGCGATGGCATACTCCTCGTTGGTATATTCCAGTGGAGATGTAAGCAGCACGTCCTCGCTCATCGGCTGCGGCGCGTCCTTGGGATAGATGCAGGTGGAGCCGAGAAAGAGCAACTTCTTCACTCCGTGCGAATAGGCGTTACTGATGACATTGCACTGCATCTTCATGTTCTGCATGATGAAGTCGGCACGATACAATGAGTTGGCCATAATGCCGCCCACGAAGGCTGCTGCCAAGACCACTGCGTCGGGCTTCTCTTCATCAAAAAACTTCTCCACTTGATACTGGTCGGTCAAATCGAGTTCCTTGTGCGAACGACCTATCAAGTTGTTATACCCCCTCTGCTTGAGGTTGTTCCAAATGGCCGAGCCTACGAGACCGTGATGCCCGGCAATATAAATCTTACTGTTCTTGTCTAACATATACTGTTTATCTTTTCCGTTAATTTCGTAGACAAAAACCTTAAAAACACCCGATGTTTTTCTGAGCCTATCGGCTTGTTGCAGTGATTTGTCTTGTCCTTACGAGAACTAGCTCTCGACGTCCAAGGCAAATCACCGCAACAGTGTCGCTGCGCGCCACTCAGAAAACCTCGGGCGATAAACCATGCCTTCGGCAAAAACCGCTTCGCCTTGTCTACATATTATGCTATGGTTCACAAATTGTCATGCGCAAATAACCAGCATGGTGCGGCGCAGCGGTTTTTGCCGAAGGCATGGTTTATCGCCCTATGGCGGGCAAAGTGCCGGCACGGCACTGATGGCGGCTGGCTGTGTCGGGTGTCGTAAGCTCGCTTACGTAAGCCCGGCACAGACAATCGCCATCAAAACTCGAAGAATGAGAGTTTGCCCATCATAGGGTGTTTTTATGGTTTTTGTTTCATCTTACTTCACTATTCCTTTCTCCAGATACTCGGCGAGGTTGCATCTCACTTTCTGTCCAGCCTCTTCGGCAGCCACCTTGGCCATGTCGCTCTCCACCATTATCTTGACCAGGTCTTCAAACGAGGTGGTGTTGGGGTTCCAGTTGAGCTTGGCCTTCGCCTTGGTCGGGTCGCCCCAGAGGTTCACCACGTCTGTAGGACGGTAGAAGTCGGGCGACACCTCCACGAGAGTCTTGCCGATGAGCTCCTCGGGACCTTCCACGCAGATGCCCTTCTCGTTCTCTTCCTTGCCTTCCCACTTCAGTTCGAT
>CAVKVO010000299.1:0-2737 GCA_963659575.1 Prevotella sp. CAG:1031 | reverse complement strand
GTAGGAGGGTCGTCCGCCCTCGGCGACCCCTTAGCGCAGATGGAGTCAGAACGAAATCATTTTTCATTTGAGCCCGAATGATGCGGCGAGGGCGCCGCACCTCCTATCACTACCCAAGTGCAAATGAAGGCGTAGTAGGCGACGCGTCTCGCGTCGCCCTTAACTAAAAGGCAAGCTTATAATTCGACCGAATTTACACGAAAACAAGGTTAATTCGGTCGTGAATTTGCTGGTAAATCCACAAATTGCTTAATAAAATCGCCACAAATCACTGAATAAAACATCTACAAATTACTGAATAAAACGTCCACAAATTACTGAATGAATTACCCACAAATTACTGAATAGATAAGTAAAGCCTTTGATATTCAAGATAAAACGCATAACTTTGCAGTTGAGGTGGGTTCTAAAAAAATCCCACCGTAACAATATAACAGAAAGCTAATTTTTAGAACCCACCTTGAAACAAAAAGGATATGGCACAGTATAAACACCGCATAGCGGACAAGTTGTTGGAGCGTAAGGTGCTCGGTAAGGGCGCAGTGCTTATTGAGGGACCAAAATGGTGCGGCAAGACTACTACTGCAAAGCAATTGGCAAAGAGTCTGTTGGATTTGGGCGACTCCGCCGTCTTGTTGCAGAGCAGACAGATGATTGAGCTTAGTCCCAAGACATTGCTTGACGGCGAGACACCCAGGCTTATTGACGAGTGGCAAGTGCTGCCCTCGATATGGGACTGCATACGAAGCGAAGTGGACAGACGGGGCGAACCGTCGCAGTTCATTCTGACAGGTTCGTCGGTATTGCCGGAGGCGGATGAGACGATACACAGTGGCACGGGACGTTTTGCCCACCTGAAAATGCGACCGATGAGTCTGTATGAATCGGGAGAGTCTACAGGCAAGATAAGTCTGAGGGATTTGTTTGACGGAAAAGACTTCGAGATACAGACAAACAGTATGGATGTGGAAACACTCGCGTTTCTCGTTTGCCGTGGTGGATGGCCATGGGCTACAATAGTATCAAAGGATGTGGCATTAGACCAGGCTGTTGACTATTACGATTCCGTTGTGAATTACGATATACAAAGGGTAGATAAGGTGAATCGGAATGCGGAACGTGCGAAACTGTTGCTGCGTTCTTATGCACGCAACATATCCCAACAGGTGTCAATGGCGACAATCAGAAAGGATATGCTCGCCAACGATGCCAGTACGTTGGATGAAAACACGGTGAACGACTACATCAAGGCTTTGAAGAGGCTTTATGTGATTGAAGACCTTGCGGCATGGAATCCGAACATAAGGAGCAAGGCTGCCATACGCACAAGCGACACGCGCCATTTTGTGGACCCGAGCATAGGTACTGCCGCCCTTGGGCTTGGTCCGGGAGACTTGATAAAGGACTTGCAATCGTTCGGTTTGTTCTTTGAAGACCTTGTGGTGAGGGATTTGCGTGTCTATGCCGACGCTTTGGACGGCACGCTCTACCACTACCGTGACAGCAACGGACTGGAGTGTGATGCCGTGCTGCACCGTCGCAATGGCAGTTACGCGCTGCTTGAAGTGAAACTCGGCGGTACGGAACGCATTGAGGAAGGTGCAGCCAACCTGATATCCTTGGCCGACAAGATTGACACAGGCAGGATGCCTGCACCGTCGTTCATGGCGGTAATAGTTGGAGTGGGACAATATGCCTACCGAAGAAAGGATGGCGTGTATGTCATTCCCATTGGATGTCTGAAAGACTAATAATAGGTATACGGTCTCATTCCACGCCTTGCAAATCTCTTTAGGTTGGTTTTTGGGGCATTACTTGTATTATTCCTGTGTTTGCATTACCTTTGCAATGCAATTTATAGGTTATACACTTCTATGGAACAGAAACTTTTGATATACAATACGCTCACGAGAAGCAAGGAGCTGTTTAAGCCGCTCAACGCTCCCAATGTGGGCATGTATGTGTGCGGTCCCACGGTATACGGCGATCCGCACCTCGGACATGCACGTCCGGCCATAACGTTCGACATACTTTTCCGCTATCTGACGCATCTCGGCTATAAGGTGCGCTATGTGCGCAACATCACCGACGTGGGTCATTTGGAGCACGACGCTGACGAGGGTGACGACAAGATAGAGAAGAAGGCAAGGCTGGAGCAGTTGGAGCCGATGGAGATAGCCCAGTACTACACCAACCGCTACCACGACGCTATGGCTGCGCTCAACGTGTTGCCGCCGAGCATAGAGCCTCACGCCACGGGTCACATCATAGAGCAGGAGCAGCTGGTGCAGCAGATACTGGACAACGGCTATGCATACGTGAGCAACGGTTCGGTGTATTTCGACATAGAGAAGTATAACAAAGACCACCACTACGGCAAGCTCTCGGGACGCAACCTCGACGATGTGATAAACAACAGTCGCGAGTTGGACGGCGTGGGAGAGAAGCGCAACCAGGTGGACTTTGCCCTTTGGAAGAAGGCGCAGCCCGAACACATCATGCGGTGGCCAAGTCCCTGGAGCGACGGTTTCCCCGGTTGGCACTGCGAGTGCACGGCCATGGGGCGCAAATACCTGGGCAACCACTTCGACATACACGGCGGTGGCATGGACCTGGTGTTCCCTCACCACGAGTGCGAGATAGCTCAGGCGGTGGCAAGTCAGGGCGACGAGATGGTGCACTACTGGATGCACAACAACATGATAACCATCAACGGACAGAAGATGGGCAAGTCGCT
>CAVKVO010000298.1:0-2754 GCA_963659575.1 Prevotella sp. CAG:1031 | reverse complement strand
CTGCGCCAAGGGGTCGGCGAGGACGCCAACCCTCCTGCAACTGCGCACATGAATTGGTTTTGGCTTTCCCTACGGCCGCCGATTTTCAATTCCCCCTCGGCTGCCGAACGTTGTTTCTTCACTCTTCACTCCCAATCTTTTTTTTATAGCTGAAAAAACGCTAACTTTGCAAGCAGCAACGCTTGGCTGCTAACCTGATTTAGAGGTTATTGCTGCCGAAGCGAGGTTTTATAGAGACAATATTGTACATTATTATATATGTCGACAGTTACAATAAAGAGCGTCAAGGACAAGCGAGACCTTGAGGCTTTCATACAGTTTCACTACGATTTGTACCGTAATGACCCCTACGATGCGCCCAATCTGCACAGCGATGAGGTGAACACACTCAGCAAAGACAAGAACGCGGCGTTCGACTTCTGCGAGGCTGAATATTTCCTGGCCTACAAGGACGGACGCGTTGTGGGTCGTGTGGCGGCCATAATAAACAACAAAGCCAACGAGAAGTGGCAGCGCAAGAGTGTACGCTTCGGCTGGATAGACTTCGTGGACGACATTGAGGTGTCCACCGCTCTATTCAAGGCCGTGGAGGATTGGGGACGGAAGAAGGGCATGACCGAGGTGGTTGGTCCGCTCGGTTTCACCGATATGGACCCTGAAGGTATGCTCACCTACGGTTTCGACCAGCTTGGCACACAGGCCACCATATACAACCGCGCCTACTATCCGGAGCACATGGAGCGCATGGGCGGATGGGAAAAGGACAACGACTATGTGGAATACAAACTGATTGTGCCGGAGAAGATGCCCGAGAAGTACGGGAAGATAGCCAAGATGATTGAGGCCCGCTACAATCTGCATGTGAAGAAACTCACGCGGAAGGACGTGTTCCAGGGCGGTTACGGCAAGAAAATCTTTGAGGTGATCAACGAGACATTCAGCCATCTGTACGGCTATTCGCAGTTGACTCCGAGACAGATAGACCAGTATGTAAAGATGTATCTGCCCATGGCCGACCTCAACCTCGTGACTCTCGTGGAGGACAGAAACGCCGACGGCAAGATTGTTGCCGTGGGAATAACCATACCCTCGCTCACAAAGGCTTTCCAGAAGTGCCGCAACGGCAGATTGTTGCCTTTCGGATGGTGGCACGTGATACGTGCGCTGAAGTTTCACAAGACCGACTGCGTAGACTTGCTACTCATCGGCGTGTTGCCCGAATACCGCAAGAAGGGTGCCAACGCCCTGCTTTTCTATGACCTGATACCCTGGTATCAGCGTTACGGATTCAAATGGGGTGAGACCCACGTGGAGATGGAGACCAACGAAAACGTGCAGAGCCAATGGCAGTATCTCGAATCCATACAGCACAAGCGTCGCAGGTGCTACATTAAAAAAATATAGGGCTGATGGAAGACGAAATAATAAAAGACACTGGCGGGCAGCAGCCCGTGGAATATACCGACGACAACATCCGGCACTTGTCGGACATGGAGCACGTGCGCACACGTCCGGGAATGTATATCGGACGATTGGGCGACGGTTCATTGCCCGAAGACGGTGTGTATGTGCTGTTGAAGGAGGTGATAGACAACTCCATCGACGAGTTTAAGATGCACGCCGGCGACCGCATAGAGATAAACGTTGACAACAACAAGTGCGTGAGTGTGCGCGACTATGGTCGAGGCATACCCCAAGGAAAACTCATCGAGGCGGTGAGTGTGCTCAACACCGGTGGTAAATATGACTCCAAGGCGTTCAAGAAGAGCGTGGGTCTGAACGGTGTGGGTGTGAAGGCGGTGAACGCCCTCAGCCGTAATTTCACCGTGAAGTCATACCGCGACGGCAAGGTGCGCACGGCAACGTTTGAGCGCGGACAGCTCCAGTCGGACTCTACCGAAACTACCGCCGACGAGAACGGTACATACATATATTTTGAACCCGACGACACGCTGTTTCTCAACTATTCGTTCCACAACGACATTGTTGAGACCATGCTCCGCAACTACACCTATCTCAACACCGGACTGGCCATAATGTACAATGGCAGACGAATCCTCAGTCGCAACGGACTGAAGGACCTGCTCAACGACACTATGACCACCGATGGCATTTATCCGATTATACACCTCAAGGGTGAGGACATCGAGATAGCTTTTACTCATACCAACCAGTATGGAGAGGAGTATCACTCGTTTGTAAACGGTCAGCACACCACTCAGGGAGGTACCCATCAGAGTGCTTTCAAGGAGCATATTGCCAAGACGATAAAGGAGTTTTACGGCAAGAACTTCGAATATACCGACATCCGCAACGGACTCGTGGCTGCTATAGCCATCAATGTGGAGGAACCGATGTTTGAGAGTCAGACCAAAATCAAACTCGGTTCGCTCACCATGACCCCCAACGGCGGTGTGAGCATCAACAAGTATGTGGGCGACTTCGTGAAGACGGAGGTGGACAACTACCTGCACAAGTATGCCGATGTGGCTGAGGTGATGCAGCAGAAGATACAGGAGAGCGAGAAGGAGCGCAAGGCTATGGCTGGCGTGACTAAGCTTGCGAGGGAACGGGCCAAGAAAGCTAACCTGCACAACCGCAAACTGCGCGACTGTCGCATACACTTCTCTGACGTAAAAAACGACCGCAAGGAGGAGTCGAGCATCTTTATTACTGAGGGTGATTCGGCCAGCGGAAGTATCACCAAGAGCCGCGACGTGAACACCCAGGCGGTGTTCTCGCTCCGTGGAAAAC
>CAVKVO010000297.1:0-2760 GCA_963659575.1 Prevotella sp. CAG:1031 | reverse complement strand
ACAGGCGTAGGCACTGCGATGATATACACGTTGCAGTCCTTGAGGTCAGAGATGTCGCTGGTCAGTCGCAGCCCTTGTGCCAACGCTCGGGCTAAGGTCTTGTCCTCGGATATCTTGACATTCACCAGTTTCTCCACCTTGCAGGATTTGATGTCATATCCGATGGTGTCGTACTTCTTGGCAAACAGGCAAGCCAGCGGCGTACCTACGTATCCAAGTCCTACGACTCCTACCTTAAACTCTTCGTGTTGTTTTTCCATTATTATTGTATAGTCATTAAGTTTTTTATATTCGTTCCAATTGCCGATGCCGCCATTGCCGCAAACGAGCTGATTGTATTTCTATATTCGTTCCAATTGCGCATACCTCGAAATCTTCTTTGGGTTCCACGAGTCCTTGTAGGAACGTCTGAAGAATATCTCCTGTATGTGCGCCGTTGTTCTCGCTATGCGCAGAAAGTAGCCCGTGTAGGGCGACATGAGAGGCATAAACCTATAGAGGTGAGCCTCCTCTTTCCTGCGTTCCGACACTATCATGATGAGCAGGAAGGCAAACTGCGAGAAGCAGAAACGGATGAAATAGCCCAGCACCAGCACCTCGATGATGTGTACATTGAATGTTATCATCAGTTTGATGATGTAGAACACCCAAAGGAAGTTGAGCACACAGTCGTACATGAGACTTTCGAGGTTGGACAGCCAGTTCAGTATGTTCCAGTTTCGGTTAGGCAGCAGTATGTCCTTGTGCTTGCGCACTCTGAACCTTACCAGCGACCGCGACCAACGTATGCGCTGATGGTAGAGCTTCGACCATTTTGTCGGCACGTTGGTCATGCAGATGGCGTCTTCGGCAAACTTCACCTTGTAGCCGGCCTTGCGGAACTTCTGCGTGATGTCGCCGTCGAGTCCGGGACCGATGTCCCAGAAACCCACTTCTTTCATCACCTTTCTGTCGAACGCGCCAAACGCTCCCGATATTATATGGTATATGCCCAGTCTACTGGTCACGATGCGTCCCACCTGTATGCGCTTGAGATATTCCACCGCTTGCAGCGACGTGCATATCGTGTCGTCACAGTTGCGCACCTTTACGCAGCCGCCCACGGCCTTCACCTTACTGTCCACGTAGAACGGTATGAGTATCTTTTCTATCGCGTCGCGGTCGAGCGAGGAGTCGGCGTCGAGACAGATGATGTATTTGCCCCTGGCCATGTTGGCTCCGTAGTTGCTTGCTCCGGCCTTTCCGCCGCGCGTCTCCAGTCTGAGGTAGTGTTGCAGCAGTCCGGCCTTAGCCAGGTCGCTGCATATCAGCTGCGTGTCGTCGTCCGAACCGTCGTCCACTACTATCAGTTCGTAGTTGCGGTAGGTCTGTTCTTTCAGACTCGTCACCAGTTTGTATATGTGCTTACCCTCGTTCTTGCCCGGCACGAGAATGCTCACCAGCGGATTTTCCCTGAGCAGGAGGAACCGCGCGAGTTCCTTCTCGTTGCGGATCGACTTGTAGCGGAAGAGCATTGCACCTATCACGATATACTCCAGTATGTAGTAGCGCGGCATCTCTATGAAGAACAGAAACCAATAGGTGTTCACTATGCTGCTCAGAGAGAGCGTGCTTATCCAATCGGCAAACTCGTTGATGGCCTCAATCAGTTCTAACCACATATAGCGTTTCCTCCCTCTTTAGTAGTTGAGCCAAATGATTAAGAACGCGATTATGGCGACCAACAGCCCGGCGGCGAACACCAACACGGCCACCACTTTCTTATAGAAAGCTATGCGCGAGTCGTCTTTGTCGTCCTTTTCGTTCTGATTGTTGAACTGCGACATGTCGGGGATGGCAACCTCTTGCACAGGCTCGCTCGAATAGTTGCAGCAGTCGTCGGGTACCGACGCCACATAGGCCATGTCGTCAAAGAAGGTCTCGTAGTTTTCTCCTTCGGTCTTCGATTGCGACATAAACGTATAGCAAACGGTCTCTTCCGGGTCTATCTTGTTGGCTATTTTGCGTATGCCAGCGGATAGGTCTTGACGGAACTGCGCAGTGACAACCTGCTTGTCTGCGCCCTCCTGAAAGATGGAACCAGCCACGTAGAAGATGTTGTTGCTGTATGACACCTTATGGGTGAAGAACGCCTTGCAGAGGTCTGCCTGTATGCTGTCTTTTATCTTGACGGTCTTTCTCTCCTTGTCCAATATCCACACTTTGCCTATGAGCACGGTGTATTCCTTGTTGAGGTTGTTCTCAATCAACTGACGGCGTATTCGCCTAATCATTATGGAATACTCCAAGAAGTTGTCGTAGTAGTTGGTGAAGTTTGAGAATATCACGCTTCCCTCGGTGAGAGCTCTTATGCCTTCCTCGGTTATCTCAAGGTCAACCACGTCGTGCGGTATCAGTTTGCTCACGTCGGATGTCTCTTCACAGTATGCACAGATAGCCTTGGTGACAGGTGTGGTAAACGAGTTGCCGCAAGTGTTGCAAGAGTAAATCACAGCCGGGCGATCATAGTCCACGCCTATGTGGCGCAGCATTTTGTGGCACTTGGGGCATATAAGCATACCGCCCACATTGTATGACGACTCAGGCGACACGTTGGCGCAACTGAAGTGGTGTATGATGTTTTGCAGCGTTAAGTCACTCTTTCCGCATTGTGGACAGCACTCTATATATATAAGGTGGCTATGGTTGCAGTGGGGGCAGAGGTGTTGTTTTAGGTGAAACCTGTGTATGTGGAATGCACCGTATTCAAGCATCGTCTCC
>CAVKVO010000296.1:0-2764 GCA_963659575.1 Prevotella sp. CAG:1031 | reverse complement strand
AAAGGCCGCTGCGCATTAGTTTTGCGCAGCGGCCTTGATGTTTATATGTACCGAAAGCTCGGTGTTACTTCTTCACGAAGCGAACGGAGTGGGTGCCAGTGGCGGTCTTCACAGCAGCTACATACACGCCGGGTTGCAGCGACTGGGTAGCCAGACTGTTTCCAGCAGCGCGGAGCATGGTGCGGCCGCTAAGGTCTACCACGGTGATAGACTGTGCCTGAGGAGCGGTTATCTCGCTGGCGCTGATGCTTATCTCGGCCGGGGTAACGGTCATGTCGCTGATGCCAGTGTTGATTCCAGCTGCGCCATACAGACCGATGTTGTCGAGCACGAGGAAGTCGGCAGGCTTGCTAACGATGTTGAACGCGATGTAAACGTTCTTGCCGGCATACTTGCTCAGACTGATACCACGAGTCTTGGGATAGATGCTCTCGTCGTTAACCTCCAGAGCGGTGGAGTACCAGTAGTCGGCAGGGTTAGCCGAACCGTCGGAAACCTTCACCTTGTAGCTCTCCAGATAGGTCATGTTGCCAGAGCTTGCGTCCCATGCGAGATAGCTGTCGCCCTCGCCAATGGTAACCTGAGGCAGGATGATCCAACGGTCTACCTTGCTCACACCGTCAACCCAAGAGGCTCCGGCAAGCACGTGCTCGCCATACATGCGGTGAGCCTGCACATCGATGATGCCCCAACCATATTCGTTGAACTCGTCGCCGGCCTCAACGTTGATCTTACCGGTGTCGACTGTGCAGAATGTGAACGACTCGGGAATCTTGGCATCCTCAAAGTCGTAGAGCACTGTGGGTGTATCCAGCACGATGATGTCCTTCTTGACAACGTTGTTGGTAGAATCGCTGTCATCGTCGCTTGCCACTTCCACCTGCAGTGTGTGCTTGCCAGCAGCCAGTCCCTCAATGGCACCAGCGGCAGTCAGAGTCTTTATCTCCTGTGCGGTGATGCTCTCGCTGGAGGTCCACTTCTGCTCGTCGTCAACCTTCACGGTAACGGTGGCCTTGGTGTCCTTTATGCCCACGTTGGCCAGTTCGAAGGTCACGTCCTTGTCGTTGGGAGTGCGCACATAGTCGTAAGGAGCACTGATGCCGTTGACAACGAGGTCTACAGCGTCGCTCGAAGCCTTGTAGAACTGCACGTCGTCTATGGTGAGCCAGTTTTCGTCCTTGTCGCTGAAGGCGTAGAAACCGAGGTAGATGGTCTGCGGAGCGTCGAAATGCACAATCTTGAACGACTCCAGATACTCGCCCTGAGTGATGGGGTCCTTGTCCTCAATCTTGTTGGTCATGTCAGCGGGCGTGTCGCCGTTGCCCCAATACACGCCGAGACGCTCCTTGTGGCCAGTGGAACCAGAGTACCAGTAGCGCAGCACATAGTCGCCGGCCTCAACATTGATACCGTCGAGAATGGCCCAGTCGTTGGCGTTGTTGTTCTTGTTGTAGTTGTATGCAAGGCAACCGTAGCCTGTGCGAGCCATGTTCATCCACATGGAAGTGTAAACCGACCAGTCGCCGTCGTCCTCGTTGAGGTTGTAGAACTTCAGTTCGTCCTTGTCTTCGCTGGCCTCAAAGCCCATTGTGTAGGGAGGATTAACAGGACCGCAGTGGCGCACGTTGGCTGTGATGGTGTCGTTCTCAGGCACAATGTCATACTTGCTTATCGGGTAAGCCTTGATCACATACTTGTGGCGCGGCTCGGTGAGCTTGGCTTTTGCCTCAAAGGTATAGGTCATAGACTCTCCGGCAGCCAGAGTAGCATCGACATGTTCGGTGACAGCTTCGCCGCCGTCAACGCTGAACGCCATGTCGAAGCCCTCAACGGGATCACTTCCGTCGTTCTTCACACGCACGGTCACAGTCTCCTCGCCGAGGTTCTTGCCAGAGTTGGGCGACAAGAGACTGTCGGCCTTGAGGTCAACGGCCTTCTCTATGCCCTTTACGCTGAACGAGCACATGTAGAACTTCCAGTGGTCGGCAGCACTCACGCAGTGGAAACCCACGCGGAGAGGTTCATTTGCATTCACTTCCATGATGAACGAACCGGTGGTTGACTCGCCCTTGATGTTTGTATACGAAGCCTGCTTGGTGGTCATTCCATCCACAGTGGCTGCGCTACCGGTGTACACGTCCATGGCCTCACCATAGAATGTGCCGTAGGTGGTGTAGGTCACGAGCACCTTGCCAGTAGCGGTTGGCGTTATTTCCGGCGAAATAAACCAGTCGTCAGCCGTGTTTTTGGCCGAATAGTAGTAATACACTTTCGACTGCGAACCATCGGCGTCATACATCCAGGTGGCACTGTCGTTGTTGGCATCTATCACAGTCCACTTGTTGAACTCCTCTTCCTGGGAGAAGTCGGTGGTGTAATAGGTCTGCGCGCCGGCACTGATGGCGAGCGCACCTGCAAATAGCGAGAGTAATCTTCTCTTCATAAGCCTTGCTTTTTACCTTAATAATGTGAAACGTATGTATATTTGTAAAATGTGCACCATAGCACATTGAGGCGCAAAGATAGCGAAAAAGCGTGAAAGTCAGACTCAAAACACTTTCAGATAAGGCTTTTTGACAAGTTTTAGGTACAAATTATACCCCTTCTTAACAAAATCTTAAAACGTGTTTTGGTGATTGTAAAATTGGCACAACGTGTTTGTAACCGCACGGAGATACCTTTGCGGCGGTAAATAATAATACGCCTTTAATTTATGAAATCAGGAAAACTTTTTGCGTCGGCCATCGCTATGGCTATGACAAGT
>CAVKVO010000295.1:0-2766 GCA_963659575.1 Prevotella sp. CAG:1031 | reverse complement strand
CCGGAGTGTTGTACCACAGGGTCATGTCGCCCTGCGCTTGCGCCGGCAATGCCATTAGGGCTGCGGCGCAGATGGATAGCAATAGTTTCATTAGTAAGATAGTTTTTTATGGTTAGCTTATTTTTAGTCCTTGTTGATGGTGGCATTACCCTATGTGCTTAGGGCGCAGCGGGACGCAGCGCCTACTACGCCATTCCCACTTTGCATGACCCACGTTGTGATTGTTGCCATATAGTAGGTGCTGCGTCCTCGCTGCACCCCAAGATCACGGCCAACTCATGTCGTGCTAATCTCGCTGCACCCCAACCTCATGTCCAACCCATGTCGTGCTAATCTCGCTGCACCCCAAGCTCATAGTCCATTCATATCGTGCTAATGGCATTTGCTTTTGGTGTTGCTTTGATTTCACGCTTTGCCTTTCAGTGGGTAATAGTTACTAAGCCTTAGGCTATGCAAATATAATAAAAATAAAGGCGTGTGCATATATAAAAAGGTGCATTTACCCACGAGATAAAGAAAACTTCGATTGCTCTTTAGATAAAACTTGAGCCAGTTGCATTGCTCATCATATCAGTTGCGACGCATAAAGGTATAGTTTACGGTGCGTGGAGGTATCATTTACGACTCATAAAGCTATCATTTACGATGCGTAGAGCTATCGTTTCTTCAGGGGCAGACGGTGAGCAAGCCGCAGGGGCGGTGGTCTGGGCGCGCTCCATGGCGCACGGATGGAAACAAAAAGAGCGGCTAAGATTGCTCTTAACCGCTCTGCCTTTTGTGTGGTACCACCAGGAATCGAACCGGGGACACAAGGATTTTCAGTCCTTTGCTCTACCAACTGAGCTATGGCACCATACTATGTCGCAAATGGGTGATTTCTCATTTGCGGGTGCAAAGGTAGTGCTTTTATTTCGTTTCTGCAAATTTTTTGCGGATTTTCTTTCAAGAATGTGCAAAAAAATGCCATTTTATTTTGTTTTTTCTAGAATTTACTGTACCTTTGCACCGCAAATCGGGATTTAGCGCAGTTGGTAGCGCACGTCGTTCGGGACGATGAGGTCGCTGGTTCGAGTCCAGTAATCCCGACTTTTTATCTTCACAGAAAACGATGAGCTTATGGGCAAGTTGAAGCATTTCCTTTATTTGCAGAGCAACGATCGTAAAGCCATCCTTGCCATCCTATTAGTGATGCTGGCTGGCATCGCCTTTTTCCTTGTGGTGGATAAAGGAGATTCCCCAAAGTCTTCATCGTCCGATTCTGTCTCCCACACTTCTTCCACCGACAGCATCATCAAGCATGCCACCCGTGAGAACCCGGCTTATGCGTCGGGGGCATCTGGCGTGCATGAGGTCTTTGCCTTCGACCCCAACACGGCCACGCCCGAAGACTTCGAACGGTTGGGGCTGGAGAAATGGCAGGTGAGAAGCATCATGAAATATCGGGGCAAGGGGGGAATCTATCGCGACCCTGCCGACTTCGCCCGTGTCTATGGCCTCACGAAGAAGCAGTTTGAAACCCTGCGGCCCTTTATCAGAATAGGTGAGGACTATCAGGCCGCTTCCAAGTTTTATGGCCGTTCCTCTTCCTATGGCGGCTACGCCCAGCGTGGGGGTACAAATAGTGAAAAAGCTGCGGCTTCTACCGAACAGTCGGAATACACTTATCCCCATAAGCTTCGAGCAGGGGAGCGGATTGCGGTGAATACCGCCGACACGACCGAGCTGACCCGCATTCCCGGCATCGGGAGTTATTATGCGAAGAGCATCGTCCGCTACCGCGACCGCCTGGGCGGCTTTGCCTCTCCCGCTCAGGTACTGGAGGTGAAGGGCGTGCCGGAAGAGACGGTGGATTTCATCACCGTGGATGCGAGCCAGTTGCGGAAAATGGAAATCAACAAACTTTCCATCGAACAGCTGCGCAGTCATCCCTACCTGACTTTCTATCAGGCCAAGGAAATCTTTGACTATCGCCGCCGCAGGGGTCCCATCAAGAACATAGAGGACCTGAGGCTCCTCAAGGACTTTCCGCCGGCTGCGATAGAGCGGCTCAAGCCCTACTTGGCTTATGAGTAAGCATATAAATAGAATAAACAATAAAATAACATTCAAAAACAAACGTAACAATGAAAAAAAACTTTGTAAAAGCTTTGCTGATGGCTTCGGTCTTCCTGTTCTCTGTTACGGGAGCAAGCTGCAGCAACGACAGTGGTGACAATGGCAAGAAGGACACTACGGAAAAGACTGATGGTGGAAAAGACACGACCGACGATACGGGAGGCGACAGCGGCTCTGGCGGCTCCACTACCGACAAGGACACGACGACCAATGTGACGGCATTCGCCAAGGGAGCCGACGTTAGCTGGCTCACCCAGATGGAAAGCGACGGCAAGAAATTCTATGACAAGAGTGGTGCCGAGAAGGAGTGCATGGCTCTCCTGAAGAGCCTGGGCACCAATGCCATCCGTCTGCGTGTGTGGGTTGACCCCGACGGTGGATGGTGTGGCAAGGATGATGTGGTGAAGAAGGCGGAGAGAGCCTCCAAGTTGGGCATGCGCCTGATGATCGACTTCCATTACTCTGACTCCTGGGCTGATCCCAGCAAGCAGAATGTGCCCGCTGCTTGGAAGGACTACACGGTGGACCAGTTGAAGCAAGCCGTTGCCACCCATACCAAGGACGTGCTCACGGCCATCAAGGACAAGGGCGTGGACGTGGCCTGGGTGCAGGTGGGCAACGAGACTCGCGACGGTATGCTCTGGAACACCT
>CAVKVO010000294.1:0-2775 GCA_963659575.1 Prevotella sp. CAG:1031 | reverse complement strand
ATCAATTTCTGCAAATTTGTCAGCGTAAGATTTGCTTGCCACATATTTTTTGTCTACTTTTGCACTCGCAAACGAGCAATAGGGGCGTAGCCCAGTTGGTTTAGAGCGCTGCAGTCACATTGCAGAGGTCATCGGTTCGAGCCCGATCGTCCCTACTTAGTTTGCCACACACGATACGGAAAGGGTTGTCCTGCACAAGTTGCGGACAGCCCTTTCCGCCTTTTTGTCTCTGTTTCACGCCACTTTGTCGCCTTTTCGACCACTGGCACACCGTTTGGGTGTCATGCAATAGCTGCGCCGCCTACTTAGCGCAAGAGCTAAGCGCAAAAGGCAAGCTGCAATCATCTCAAAGTTCTCGAAGAAGAAGAAAGAGGATGCGACCAAGAACCCAGGCGACGAAGCTATATATATAATAATGTATATATATAATAATGTATAGAAGAAAATAAGAAAGGAGACAATAATATGACATTCGACAAATTCACAATCAAGGCACAACAGGTGGTGCAGGAGGCCGTCAACATAGCGCAAGCCAACGGTCAGCAAGCCATCGAGCCGGTGCATCTGCTCAAGGGCATATTGGTCAAGGCCAAGGACATTGCCGACTTCCTGTTCAGTAAGCTCGGCGTGAACGCCAACCAGATAGCCATGCTCGCCGACCAGGAGATTCAGCACTTGCCTAAGGTGCAGGGCGGACAGCCATACATGTCCAACGACACCAACGCCGTGGTGCAGAAGGCTGTGGACATATCCACAAAGATGGGCGACGAGTTCGTCAGCGTGGAACCCGTGATACTCGCCTTGCTGGCAGTCAACTCCACCGCAAGCCGCATCTTGAAGGATGCCGGTTGCACCGAAGCCGACATGAAGGCCGCCATCGCGGAACTGCGCAAGGGTCAAAAGGTGCAGTCGCAGTCGGCTGACGACAACTATCAGAGTCTGGAGCGCTTCGCGAAGAACCTTGTGGAACAGGCTCGGCAGGGCAAACTCGACCCCGTTATCGGTCGTGACGACGAGATTCGCCGCGTGTTGCAGATACTTAGTCGACGCACCAAGAACAACCCTATATTGATAGGTGAGCCGGGTACGGGTAAGACCGCCATCGTTGAGGGTTTGGCCGAACGTATCGTGCGTGGCGACGTACCCGAAAACCTGAAGGACAAGCAGGTGTATTCGCTCGACATGGGTGCTCTTGTGGCAGGAGCCAAGTACAAAGGCGAGTTTGAGGAGCGACTCAAAGGCGTCATCAACGAGGTGACCAAGAGCGAGGGGCGCATCATCCTCTTCATCGACGAGATTCACACTCTGGTGGGAGCCGGAGGCGGTGAGGGTGCCATGGATGCGGCCAACATCCTGAAACCGGCTCTTGCGCGAGGCGAACTGCGCAGCATCGGTGCCACCACGCTCAACGAATATCAAAAGTACTTTGAGAAGGACAAGGCTCTGGAGCGTCGTTTCCAGACCGTCACCGTGGACGAACCCGACGAACTGAGTGCCATAAGCATTCTGCGTGGACTGAAGGAACGCTATGAGAACCACCACAAGGTGCGTATTCAGGACGATGCCTGCATAGCCGCCGTGAAACTTTCGGAGCGGTACATCAGCGACCGTTTCCTGCCCGACAAGGCCATCGACCTCATGGACGAGGCTGCGGCAAAGCTGCGCATGGAGCGCGACTCTGTGCCTGAGGAACTTGACGAGACCACGCGTAAGTTGAAGCAACTGGAGATTGAGCGTGAGGCCATCAAGCGTGAGAACGACACCGAGAAGATCGAAAAGCTCAACAAGGAGATAGCC
Organism: Prevotella sp. CAG:1031; assembly: GCA_963659575.1. Taxonomy (GTDB): domain Bacteria; phylum Bacteroidota; class Bacteroidia; order Bacteroidales; family Bacteroidaceae; genus Prevotella. The sequence continues at coordinate 978 of CAVKVO010000294.1, read as the reverse complement.
GAACTGCGCGACAGCGAAAAGCAGTTTCGTGCCAAATGGGAGGGCGAAAAGGCTCTCGTCAACAAGATTCAGGAGGACAAGCAGCAGATTGAAAACCTGAAACTGGAGGCTGAACGTGCCGAGCGCGAGGGCAACTACGAGCGTGTGGCTGAGATAAGGTACAGCAAGTTGAAGTCGCTCTCCGACGACATCGAGCACATCCAGCAGCAGCTCAAGCAGACTCAAGGTGCGGGGGCTATGGTGCGCGAGGAGGTCACTGCCGACGACATAGCCGAGGTGGTGAGCCGGTGGACTGGCATACCCGTCACGAGGATGATGCAGAGCGAGCGCGAGAAACTGCTCCATCTGGAGGAGGAGTTGCACAAGCGTGTCATCGGACAGGAGGAAGCCATCCGTGCCGTGAGCGATGCCGTGCGCCGAAGCCGCGCCGGACTGCAAGACCCCAAGCGACCCATCGCCTCGTTCATCTTCCTTGGCACCACGGGTGTGGGCAAAACCGAGTTGGCAAAGGCTCTGGCAGAGTATCTGTTCAACGACGAAACGATGATGACGCGTATCGACATGAGCGAGTATCAGGAGAAGTTCAGCGTGTCGAGACTCATCGGTGCGCCCCCGGGATACGTTGGTTACGACGAGGGCGGTCAGCTCACCGAGGCCGTAAGGCGCAAGCCCTATTCGGTGGTGTTGTTCGACGAAATAGAAAAGGCTCACCCCGACGTGTTCAACATCCTGCTTCAGGTGCTCGACGACGGACGACTTACCGACAACAAGGGACGCACGGTGAACTTCAAGAACACCATTATTATAATGACGTCCAACCTCGGCAGTCAGTACATCCAGCAGCAGTTTGAGTCTCTCACCGACGCCAATCGCTCCAAGACCATTGCCGACACCAAGGCCGGAGTGATGGAAATGCTCAAGAAGACCATACGCCCAGAGTTTCTCAACCGTATCGACGAGACCATCATGTTCCTGCCT
>CAVKVO010000293.1:0-2785 GCA_963659575.1 Prevotella sp. CAG:1031 | reverse complement strand
ATAAGACATTAAAACAAACATCAAAAGGCTCTGTGTTTTTACAGTATCGTAAGGCGCAGAGCCTTTCTTTTTTATTTTTTTTCTCCTAAATCCAACATTTATGGCAAACAAATTCTACTTCCATCAGTCCGCCTCATGGCTCCGTTCCGTGGCCGCCTTGTGGGCAATGGGCTTGTGTGCGGTGGCCTCGGCGCAGACGGCTCCGCAGAAACCGGTCAACTTCAAGGCCGAAACCGAATATTCCAAGGTGGTGCTCACGTGGGACGACCCTACGCCTACCCAAGTGCTGCTGTCCGAAGACTTCGAAGGTTCCACGTTTCCTTCCGACGGATGGAGCGTAAAGACCACCAACACCGACGACTATCTCAACACCTGGTTTCAGTATCCCTCGGCCGAGATGGAGGAATCGGGCGTTGACGACGAGTCGCGAGCCATGTATGTGCATGGCGGAAAGAAGAGCGCACTCGTTTATTTCGACATGAACGCTCCCCACGAAGACGGTTCGTCGGCTGCCCAAAACGAGTGGCTCTATCTGCCCAAAACCCCTGGAGCCGAGTATCTCAGCTTCTATTCCTACATCAATCCCAGTCTGCTTGAGTATGGAACCGACGAGGATTTCCCCGACCACTATTACGTAAAGGTGAGCCACGACGACGGTGCCACATGGCAAGTGGTGTGGGATGCGCGCACAGATATGGCCAATATCGATGCCTTCCAGAACGTCCGCGTCTATCTCGGCGACGCTTCCAAGGGCGACCCCATCGTGGCGTTTCAGGCCGTGGGCGATGTGGACAATCCCGAAACGGGACTCTATTTCGCCTGGGCCATCGACGATGTGCAGCTACTGAAGTCCACTGGTGATAAGAACAGCACGCCCATCGAGGCTTACAACCTGTATTACGACGACGAGGTGCTGGCCGAAAACCTCTATTCCACCTCGTTCACCGACCTCGCCGACAAGGAGCCGGGCCGCCATGTCTATGCTTTGGAGGCCGTGTCCAACTCCACCAACACCACCTCGGAGCGCATTGAAATCAACGTAGACATCAATGCGCCCAAGTGCAACGCTCCCACCAATGTGCAGTTGTCGTCCACCGACGACGGTTCCGGCAAATACAGCATTCTGGTGAAGTGGAGCGAACCCGAGGGCGACCGCAAACCCTCCGGCTACTCCGTGTATTGCAACAACGCTCTCGTGGCCGGCTATCTTGAGGACCTTGAGGTGGAGCAGACCGGCAAACCTAAGGGCGTGTATACCTATCAGGTGGTGGCCAACTATGAAAACCCCGATGGCGATTCCGAACCGACGGAGGCCGAGGCTACCATAGCCGTAGGCACGCGTCCCACTGCTACGGGTCTCACCGCCGAGCGCAACGACGACAGCAGTCTCTCGCTCACATGGAACGCTCCCGCGGCGTCTGAATATACCGTCGACCACTATGCCGTATACCGTGGCAACACCAAACTTGGCGACACCAAAGCCCTTTCGTTCATCGAATCTGAAGCTCTTGAGGGCGTGTTCAGCTATGCCGTCAAGGCCGTTTATACCGACAGCGTAGCGGCTCTGCCTGCCACAACCATAGTGACTTGCGGCGACGTTCCTACCTATCAGTTGCCTTTCAGCGAGGACTTCACGGGCGGACTTACTCCCGAAAACTGGACAATAGAAAAGATTGACGGCAAACTGCAGGACCAGTACATGTGGCGTTTCGACAACTGGTTTGACACTCCCGTCACTGGTGGCGGTTTCAGTGGCGACTTCGCTTCCATCTCCTCCTCAGTGGCAGGCTACACCCTTGTGTGGTCAGTGCTCGTCACTCCGCCTCTTGTTCGTGGCGCTTTGGCTCCGGGCGAGAGCACCTTCCTTGAGTTCGACCTCGACTACAACGCCTCGGGCAAATCGTCCATTGCCAATGTCAACTACTCCTACAACGGTGAGGACTGGGCAGTCATAGGTGGCGAAAACTTCACCGGCTATCTCTCCACTCAGCTCTCCGACGGTCAGACCTGTATGCCTGAGCACAAGGTGTACGACATAACCGACTGCTTCGTTGACGACACCACGCCCATCTACATTGCGTGGAACTATAAGGGCAAGATAGCCACGCACATGGCCATCGACAATGTGCGCATCTACAACGCCAAGTCGTCGGGCATCTCTGCCGCCAAGGGCGATGTGGCCTACACCGTGGCCAATGGTTCGCTCCGCGTCAATGGTTCGTCTGTAAGCCGAGTTCAGGTCTATTCCGCCGACGGCGTTTGCCATGCCGACGTATCCACCAGCGGTAGCAAACTCGTATCCCTGCCTCTCGCCGATGGCGTCAACGTGGTGAAATTTACTACTGCCGATGGCGTAAAGACGGTGAAAGTAAACAAGTAAGAATAGCTATATCGGAGCCATCTCAGTCCAAAAGCTGATTTTGGCTCATGTATATCAGAACAGAAAGGGTCGCGACGTTTCGTCGCGGCCCTTTTTTCGTATATGCTCACATTGGACACAAGGCATAGGAGGTACGGCGCCCTCGCCGTATCATTCGTGCTAAAAGAATCATGCGTTGTTGAAGCTTGTAAGCCTATTTCACTGCGCTGTTGAAGCCTGTAGTAGGCGCTGCGTCCTCGCTGCGCCCTAGGCTATAGGCAAACTTAGGAGGTACGGCGCCGTATCATTCGTGCTAAAAGAATCATGCGCTGTTGAAGCCTGTAAGCCTATTTCACTGCGCTGTTGAAGCCTGTAGGAGGGTCGCCGCCCTCGGCGATCCCATCGCTCGCAAGAGCGAAAGAGTAG
>CAVKVO010000292.1:0-2795 GCA_963659575.1 Prevotella sp. CAG:1031 | reverse complement strand
ATTGGCGGATGTATCGTGAGGCGCAGCGGATGCCAAACAACCCAGCGGCAGTCGTTCATGCGCGGCATCACGTTGAACGAACCGTTGATGGTCAGCGGCACAACGGGCAACTGCAGTTCGTCGGCCAGCATGAAAGCACCCTTTTTGAACACTCCCATGTGACCCGTAAAGGTGCGTGCGCCTTCGGGAAACACCATCACGCTCATGCCGCTTTGCAGTGTTTCGCGCGCCTTCTCGTATGTTTCCTTTATGCGGCTCGGCCCCCGCTTGTCCACAAATATCTGGTGCGACATCTTGCAGGCAAAGCCTACGAACGGCACCTTGCGCAGTTGATACTTCATCATCCACTTGAAGTTGCGCCTAAGAAAACCGTATATGAGGAATATGTCGAACGCTCCCTGGTGGTTGGCCACAAACACGTAGGAGTGGCCCGGCTCCAAATTCTCCCTTCCCTCCACGGTTACGGGCAGCAAAAAGGCGCGCGTGATTATCCAAGACCACCATCTGCCGGGATAGTAACCCCAGAAATGGCCGTTGCCAATGGTGCATCCCACCGCAACAACAAGGGCGGTGATCACCGTGGCTATGATGACTATGGGCAGTGCCACAAAGAGTTGGTAGATTCGGTAGAGGTATTTCATAGTCCTTTCTTTGTCGTTTCAGACTGTTTGATGGCGGTTTCCGTAGGGTAAGGCGGTTCCGCCTTTTTCTTCACGTGCAGGGTTATCACCACAATCTCGCCGGGCACACCGAAGCGGAACGGCATAAAGCCGCCCAAACCGGTGCTCACGTTGATGGCACGCTCCCCTTCGTAGAACACACCGCCCCATTCCTTATATATAAGTGAGGCCGGCGACCACCCGAACAGTTCAAACTGCATGGCGTGGGTGTGGCCGCTGAGAGTCAGTTGCGCCTTGCTTTGCGGCAGTATCTTGCGCCGCCAGCAGGTGGGGTCGTGCTCAAGCATCACCGTAAACGGCTCATCGGTCAGTCTGCTGAGCGTCTTCTTCACATCGCCAAGCTTGGGCGCAAGCATGCTTTCGCCGTCGTTTTCCATGCCCACAATGACTATTGAGTCGTTGCCGCGGCGCACTGTGAGGTGCTCGTTGAGCAGCAGCGTCCATCCCATCTGCCGCTCTATGTCCCTTGTCTCGCGCTCGTTGGCCGCCTTAGTCTTGTCGTCATCGTTGACATACACCGGATAGTCGTGGTTGCCGAGTATGGATACCACACCGTCCTTGGCGCGTAGCTTGGAGAGAATGGGCGCAACGGCACGTATCTCCGACGGTCTCATGTTCTGCAAGTCGCCCGTGAACACTATCATGTCGGCCTTCTGACTGTTGATAGAGTCAATGGCTTTCTCCAGAAGATGCCGCTTGCCGCCGGTGTAAGTGCCCACATGGGCGTCGGAAAAGTGCACGATGCGGTAGCCGTCAAACTCCACTGGCAAATCTTCTGAGCAGTATTCCATCTGTCGCACGTCCAGTTTGCTGAAGCCAATGGTGGTTCCGTAGATGAGGATGTACCATGTGAGGAGCACAAATGCCGCTCCCACGTAGTGGCCGTAGTTGCGCCGTATGCGGAAACCGCTGAGTTTGCGCACCAACCAGCCCGCTACGGAGCAGAAAGCGTACTCGAACTTGGGCACAACAAGGAACCCCAGGAGAAACAGATAGGTGTTCAGTATGCCCGTCTCAGCCGGTGCGAAGTCGGGAAGCATGGCCATGTATACGGTAAACACCGCCATGACCGCTCCCGGAAACCACCATATCAGTCGTTTCAGCCATCTCCAGTGCGACGCACGCCGTATGTAGTGCAGGTCAATGAACAGGTCTGCCAACAGTATGGCGAGCAGTATCGGTATGAAAACCCTTGCAATCATCTTGATTATTCGTGTACTTGCGTTGTGATTATCTTGTACTTATCTTTCCTTTACCTTAGGCTTGCGCCAAGAAACTTCCGCATTACTTCTACGGGAACGTTGCGCCGACGGGCGTAATCGTGCAGTTGGTCGTCGCCAATCTTGCCAAGTGAGAAGTAGCGGGCCTGCGGATGGGCAATCATAAGGCCACTCACACTGGCGTGAGGGCGCATGGCTCCGCTCTCAGTGAGCCTTATTCCGATGTCGTTTGCACCGAGTGCGTCGGCGATAATGAAGTTCAGGCTCGTGTCAGGCAGCGAGGGATAACCTATGGCAGGGCGTATTCCCTGGAATTTCTCGGCGTGCAGCTCATCCATAGTGAGGTGTTCGTCGGGCGCATAGCCCCAATATACCTTCCTTGTGTCCTCGTGCAGCTTCTCCGCGGCGGCCTCCGCAAGACGGTCAGCGAGCAGCTGGTGCATCATTTTCTGGTAGCCGTCGTTGTCGAAGTCGGTCTCCATGCCGATGTCAACCGACGTGGCGAAGAGTCCCATGCGGTCAGCTTTGCCCGACGACAGCGGTCGTATGAAGTCGGCAAGGCACAGGTTGGGTTTGCCATCCTGCTTCTCCTGCTGTTGCCGAAGCATGGGTAGCCTGATGTTTCCGCCGAGGATGATGTCGTCAAGCATGGGTAGCCTGACGTTTCCGCCGAGGATAATGTCGTCACCGTCGCTGTTGGCAGTCTCAAGCAGTAGCACTGCGTGCACACGGTAGCGGTTTTCGATGGCCGCCAAAGCCTGTTCCGCCTCGTGGCGCAGCTTGTTCTGCTCCTCGCGGTCGTGCACTTGCCACGCAAAGTGGAAGTATATCCAGTTTATGTATGGCACCAGCTCGCTGATACTGTATGTGAACAGCTTTCTCATCGGGGCGTTTG
>CAVKVO010000291.1:0-2810 GCA_963659575.1 Prevotella sp. CAG:1031 | reverse complement strand
AGTGGCTCACTTGCGACAATCCGACGGCCTTATATATAATAAGGTGTAGGCTCTATGTATAATAAGGTGTAGAGGCAGGGACGTTAGAAGTCCATGTCGAGACCGAGACCGAACACGTTGTTGTTGCGGGTGTAGTCGGCGGCATAGCTGATGCCCTGAGCGACACTCTCGTTGGTTTGCTTGTGCTTGTAGAACGTGTGGAAGTAGGCGGCGTTGAGGCGAGTCTTCGGGGTGATATTCACCTGCACTCCTACACCAATACTGTTGGAACTTGTCACAAACGACTTGTCGTCCATGTATTCGTCGGTCAGTCCGTAGCTTGTGTTCTGCCATCCTGCACTCACGGTGAGCTGCTTGCACACGTCATACTCCGCTCCGGCGTTGAACTCGATGGTGCCGCGGCTGAGGTTCTTGTGCCTGTCGTTGTATGCCGTGGCGTGCTTGTCGTCAAACCAGTGGAAACCGGCGTTCAATCGCAACTGGTCTATCGGGGTGTAGCCCACACCGATGGTGAGCAGTGCCGGTATGTCGCCGGCTATTGTCTTGCCGTCCTCATACTCGCCTGTGGCCTCTTCCATCTTCTCGTCAAACTGCACTTTCAGCTTTGCCATGGCCAAATCCACCGTTTCCGAACCCAATACGGCCCTGGCGGTGGTCTCCGGCATACCGTTGGCAGTCATGGCTGTGAGCAGGTTGGCGGGCAGATTGCCTATACTCGGCGTGGTGTTCACAGCCTCGTTCTTGAGTCTGAGGCGTGTCTTGAACTCATATTTTGCGGCGAAGTTGAATCGTCCCACCTTGTAGTCCACACCGAGAATTGGCGTGAAACCGATACCCGACTGGTCGCAGTTCAGTTCGATGTTGGCCGCACTTGGTCTTGTGGGGTCAAGCACCTGGTAGAGCGGCATGCTGCCCACGGTGATGTCCTTCACGTAACCGTAGTAGTTGCACAGTGCGTAAACGCCTCTCACTCCGGCAAATACGCTCAGGTTGTCGGTAGCCTTGTAGGCCACACCTGCGGACAGTCCGTAGTAATACTGACGTCCGCGCATATAACTGTTGTAGGAGTATGCGCCCTTGCTGCCGAACATACTGTTGGCGGTGAACACCTGTGCTGGTGTGCCTGTAGCTTGTCCCAACACTCCGTCGATGGCTCCGGCCAGTTGGCAAGCTCCGGCAGCCGTTTCGGCCACGATGCGTTCAAACGAACCCAAGCCTTGCTCAAAGGTACACTTGCCACCGCCGCCGGCCAGTGCGAAGTTGGCCTGAAACGACAGTCTGCCCTTGTTGTAGGCATACTGGATTGAGGGTATCACTGGGGCAATGGCCTTGCCCTTGAATGTTCTTGTTGTGGAATTGTCGTTCTTGTTGTTGGCAAAAAGCGCATACTGATTGTCGATGGTACGCGTCTGATAGGCGAACTGCCAGTTGAGCGAGAGGTGATGTCCCTCTCCGAGAAAGGCCACTCCGGCCGGGTTGCTGTACACTCCGTCGATTGCAATGGCCGCGTCGCGAGCCGGATTGCGCAGGAAAGCGATGTTCTGGTTTGTGTTTGTCAACAGGCCACCGGCACTTGCCGTGGCAGCGGCGGTCAGCATCGTGGCCGCGCAAAGAGTTTTAATCGTTGTCATCCGTTTCTGTAAAATTGGCTGCAAAGGTATATATTTTGTTCCAATATTCCCCAAACATGGATTTGTCTTTAATTGTTGTTAACCAAAATGAAGGAGGTATGCCGCCCTCGCCGTATCAATTACGAACGACAATAGAGACAATAAGAGACAACTTTACGGCAACCTCTTTAATAAAATGTCTAAAACAAATAAAACGAGGCTGCGCCTTCGCGAAAAGAATCGCTGCGCAATGGGAAGCCTGTAGTAGTCGACGCGTCCTCGCGTTGACCTTGGCGCAGTTGGAAATATATTTTGCCCTATCCTGGCAATAAGCCCTTTATCAGCCATTCCCATATAGGTATTACCTCTATAGTATAGCCATTCTCCTCAATCACAGTCTTGTAGTCGCGGGTGATGATGTAACCACGATAGTCTTTGAAAGACTTTAGGAATTTCAAAAGACCTCCCACTTCTCGCTCGTAAGTGGCATCGTCGTTGAGATTGTAAGCCACTTGGATGGCCAGTTGAGCTGATGGAACGCAGAAATCAATCTCTATGTTTTTGTTGAAGTAATACAACGACGTTTCTTCTGGAGTGTTCCTGAATCTTCTGTTCAGTTCGATTGCCACCATGTTTTCCAGCAGTTTGGTTTCGCCTTGAAATAGGAAAAGATTGAGAATGCCATTGTCTGCCACATACCTTTTCTGCAGAGTGGTCTGTTCGGTCATTGGCGACACGAGATTCGGGATGGAAAAGAAGAGGTAAGCGTCCTGCATATATTCCAGATAGTCCTTCAATGCAGGCAGACTGATTGTGTCGCCAGTTGATTTCACCATGTGCTGCAATCGTGACAGGGAAGAAGGCTGCATCACGCTGTCGGCAAGCTTTTTAGCCAAGAAGCGGAACACCCTCGGGTTGCGGATACTGTTTCTTTCCACGATGTCGCCAATCAGGATTTTCTGATACAAAGCGTTGAGATACTCCCGCTTGTCGGGCTGCTCAAACGACTCGGCGATGCCTCCCTCGTAGAAATAGCGGTCAAACAGATTGGACACCTCCGACTTTGCCTGTTGGTTGAACTCCCAGTTGTCGTCCAACTTCACCTTATGGTAGGCAAGGTATTCGGCGAAAGAAAAAGGGAAGATCTCCTTTGGAATGTATCTGCCGCCTAGGGTGGAATACATCTCCTTGCTGAGCATC
>CAVKVO010000290.1:0-2842 GCA_963659575.1 Prevotella sp. CAG:1031 | reverse complement strand
AAATCAGTGTTCGCGGTTCATCATGCCGAGAACGAAGCTGCGGATGTGGCACTTGCGCTCTTCGGGCACATTTACCTTGTCGAGCATCCTTTCGCTTTCGTCGAAATACTGGTTGATCTTTTCCTCGCAAAGCTGGCGGATGCCGATGGCGTCATACAGCTTTGTAACGGCTGCAATCTTCTCTTTCCTGTCGAAATCCTTCGCCTCAATCCACTGCATAAGCTCCTTTTTCTGCTCCGCATTGGCCCTTTGATAGGCGTTGATGAGCATATACGTCTTTTTGTTGGACACGATGTCGCCGCCGATGGCCTTGCCGAACACCTTCGGGTCGCCGTAAACGTCGAGCAAGTCGTCCTGAAGCTGAAAGGCGAGACCGAGTTTTTCGCCGAAAGCATACAGACTGTCGGCGTCAGCGGTCATTGCGTCGGCAAGTATGGCACCTGTTTTCGCGGCGCAGGCCAACAGCACACTGGTCTTGAGCCTTATCATCTCGATGTATTCATCCTCGGTCACGTCGGTCCTGTTTTCAAAATCCATGTCGTACTGCTGACCTTCACCTATCTCAAGTGCGGTTTCGGTGAACAGACTCAGCACCGGTTCCAGCTTTTCCACCGGGCACTGCGCTATCCTCTGATAGGCCAACACGAGCATGGAGTCGCCCGACAGTATGGCCGTGTTGGCGTCCCACTTGCGGTGAACCGTGGGATGGCCGCGGCGCACATCGGCATTGTCCATCAAGTCGTCGTGCAACAGAGTGTAGTTGTGGTAGGTCTCCAGTCCGCAAGCCGTTGGCAGTATGTCCGTGGGATTCTCCTTAAACAGATTGTAGGCAAGCATCATCAGCACCGGGCGTATGCGTTTGCCGCCCATGGAGAGTGCATATTTCACAGGCTCGTAGAGCGATTGCGGCTTGCGAGTGTATGGTATTTGATCGATGTAACGGTTTACTTCGTTAAGAATTTCGTTGGCTGTAAGCATGTATGTACTTGATTTGTTATTAGGGTTACAACTTGATATTCGTGTCAGACCGCGCCCGCTACTGGCGCAAGCGGCTACAGTTTGAACACTATCGGTATGCGCACCATGGTGCGGCAAGGCTTGTCGTGCTGCACTCCCGGTTTCCACTTGGGCATCATCCGCATCACACGCATGGCCTCGCGGTCGCATTCGGGATGGAGAGCTTGCACAACCTTGAGGCCGGACACGCTGCCGTCGCGGTTGATGATGAACTGCACCACCACCTTGCCCTGTATCTTCTGCTGCTGCACCGAGGCAGGATAGCGCAAATTCTTGGTGAGCCACTTCATAAACTCCACGGCTCCGCCGGGAAACTGCGGCAGGTCTTCAACCACGTGGAAGTTCAGCGGATTGCCGTCGGTGGAGGTGGCAACGGGCGAAAGGGCGTTGGCTCCGGTTTCTTCTTCAGCGCCGCCGGTGCCGTCTTCCGTCGTTCCGTCGGGCGTGCCGGCGCTTTCTATCGGCGGAATCTCGGCTGCCTCGTTGCTGTTGTCCACCACTGCCACCTTCACTGCTTCCGCTTTGCTCCTCTTTGGCATCAGGGGTATGGCGTCGGGCGGTGCTGTAGGAGGCAACAGCTCTTCGTCTGTGGGCAAATCGTCAACCACATCGGCGGCAGAACTGTCGGTTGCGTCGTGGGCGGTGTATTCAAATGCGACGAAAACCAAGGCCAACACCAACACCAATCCCAAGAGAAACCGGGTGGTTCGCTGGCTTTCCAAATCTGCCGACCTTGATTTTTTAGTTTCCATCCACCATTATAATAATAGCCGGCTTTATGCGTTATATGATAAGAACCGACAGGTTTTACAGCTACAAAAGTAGCGCAGATATTTGAGAAAAGCCTTAATTTTGCTTGGAAATTAGCATAAACGAGATGAAAAAAGCTGTTTTAACAATGCTTGTGTGCACAGGTTTCGTCCACGCGCAAGCCCAGGAAAGCCAGACATCATACAACTTTCTGCGACTGCCCGTGAGTGCCCACGCCGCCGCATTGGGAGGTGACAACATCACTTTGGTTGAGGACGACCCGACACTGGTGTTCCACAATCCGGCACTGCTTACCTCTGTGAGCGACAAGTCGATAACGCTCACCTTCATGACCTACATGGAAGGGGCAAAGACTGCCAGTGCAGCTTTCACCAAGACGGCCGGCGAGAAAGCCAGTTGGGCCGTTGGCGCACAGTATATGGACTACGGGTCGATGAAGGAAACCACTGCCGACAACGTCAACACGGGCGAGTTCTCAGCCAAGGACGTCATGGTGTCGGGCTCGTTTGCCTACATTCTCGGCAAGCACTTGGCTGGTGGCATCTCGGCCAAATTCATTTCCTCATCCATTGCCGGCTACAATTCGCTCGCTATCGGTGTTGACCTCGGCCTCAACTACTATGACGAAGCCCACGGACTGTCGCTTTCGGCAGCCGCGCGCAATCTCGGCGGACAGATTAAGGCCTACAACGACGACTTTGAGCGCATCCCTCTCGACTTACAGATTGGCGTAAGCAAGAAGCTCGGCAACGCCCCATTGCGCTTCTCGGCCACGATGAACAAGATTAACGACTGGAGTGGCAGTTTCAAGAGCCACTTTGTGATAGGTGCCGACGTGTTGCTGTCGGATGCCATCTACATAGCCGGCGGCTACAATTTCGGCCGTGCCGACGAGATGTCCATCTCTGACGGAGAAAACAGCAGCGCCCACGGAGCCGGACTGTCGGTAGGTGCCGGACTGCAGCTGGAGCGCTTCAAGTTGCAAATGGCCTACGCTAAGTATCACGTATCGTCCACTTCCCTGCTCTTCAACGTCACTTATTCGTTGTAAAAG
>CAVKVO010000289.1:0-2863 GCA_963659575.1 Prevotella sp. CAG:1031 | reverse complement strand
GGTGTGCTCTTTGGCAAGGAAACGCTTCATTGGATTAAGCAGTGCCAAGTGGGCAACGCTGATTTGCTCGCAGCCTTTTCTGCTCTCAATGAGTTTACCGACGAGCGGGGACAGCGGGTGAAGATCAACTACTCGTCGCTCGACGTGGAGGAGTTTGGATCCGTGTATGAGGGCATCCTTGAAATGTGCCCGTTCGTGCAGCCCGGTGTGGCTGCCACCGACTGGAAGTTTGGTTTCGTGGGTGGTCTCGACCGCCAGAGCACCTCTTCTTATTACACTCGTCCCGACTTGGTGCAGAATCTCATCAAGACCACGCTCGAACCTGTCATCAAGGAGAAGATAGCCCACTGCGCTACTACGGAGGAGAAGGTGAAGGCTCTGCTCAATATGAAAGTGTGCGACGCGGCAAGCGGTTCGGGACATATCGTCTTGGCGATGGCGCGCACCATTGCCTGGTACATCTGTACCCTGCGCACTGGGGAGGACAACCCTGCCTCCCTGGACTATCGCCAGGCTCTGCGCGAGGTCATCTCCCGGTGTGTCTATGCGGTGGACTACAACCCTGATGCCGTGGAGCTTTGCAAGGTGGTGCTCTGGATTGAGGGCTATTGTGCCGGCAAGCCGCTGTCGTTTCTCGACCATCACATCCGCTGCGGCAACTCTGTTGTGGGTGTGTCCGACCTCGACACGTTGCTCGACGGTGTACCCAAAGAGGCGTTCCATGCGAAGGATGACAACAAGGAGGTGAAAAAGCGTATTATTGACCTGAACAAAGAGGCACTTGCAGATGTCGCCGTCGTGCGCAGCGGTCAGGAGCAAGGTCTTTCATTGACTCTGTTTACCAACGAATATACCATACAGAGCATCGACAGCGAACAAGTGGGACTGGCAAAGCATGTGCGCGAGATTTCCGCCTTGCCCGAAAACACCCTGCTTGAGCAACTCACCAAGCAACGACGTTGGGAAGAACTTATGGAAACACCGCGTGTGGAATGGTTGCGACGTGCGTGCGACATATATACCTACGCTTACTATAAGCAGTTTAGTGCTGAAGACCTCGAAAGCCGGCAGGACGAAGACGGCAATTTCCTTGCCTTTTCCGTTCCCTACACGCGCACCGTCTATCAAGCTCTTCAAGAGATAAAATATCTGGAAGATGATGACACGACGCCCTCGGCACAGCGCATTTCCGACAGTCTCTGCCGTGAGGCTGCCGAGGCTGCCCACAACAACCGCTTCTTCCACTGGGCAGTGGAATTCCCCGAGGTGTTTGCCTATGACGGGGGATTCGACGTGATGTGCGGCAATCCACCTTGGGACAAGATTAAGGTGGAGGACAAGAAATGGTTTGAGAGTCATGGCCGTGCCGACATCGTGAATATTGGCACGGCGGCACAACGCAAGAAGGCAATAGCCCAGCTCGCTGACACCGACCCCGAACTATACCGAGAATACAACGAGGCCTTGGCCAACGCCGAGAGCCAAAGCCGCTTCGTGCGTTTTGCCCACCGCTTCGACCTTACCGCCACTGGCGACATCGACCGCTATCCCATGTTTGCCGAGCTATGCCTCTCTTTCTCCCGAGAGGCATGGGGACTTGTGTTGCCTACGGGCATCGCTGTCAACGACAGCAACAAGGCTTTCTTCTCAAAGCTCATCGACGAAAACCGACTCGTTTCGCTCTACGACTTTGAGAACAGGGAAAAGTTGTTCGACATAGATAGCCGTTTCAAGTTCTGTCTCCTCACTGCCGGCAAGCCACAGGCCGAGCCGCGCACTGTGAGCGGAGGTTTCTATCTCACACGACTTGACCACCTGCTCGACCCTCGACGCATATACACCTTGCAGACAAGCGACTTCGCACGCCTCAACCCCAACACAAAGACATGCCCCGTGTTCCGCACAAGCCGTGACGCAAAGCTGACGGCAAAGATTTACCGCAACTCCACCATACTGTATAATGAGGTGACAGGAGAGAACCCTTGGAACATTAAGTTCGGAAGTATGATTCATATGTCCAACGACTCCCATCTCTTCCGCACCTATGCCCAGCTGACGGAACAAGGCGCAATGCTGGACGGGAATACTTTCACTACTACTGATGGCGAGACCTACGTTCCGCTCTATGAGGGCAAGATGATTTGGCACTACAACCACCACTACGGCACTTGGCCCACGGAGGGCGACCGCCCTAACTCCATCAATATGCCGCCCATGGACGAACTGGCCAACCCCGACAGTTGCATCATGCCGTGGTATTGGGTGCCGCTGTCTGCCGTAAACGAAAGGCTCATAAAAAAGGATAATGAAGGGAAGATCGTGTGGGAGTGGAAGCATAAGTGGATACTTGTTTATAGAGGTCTTACTAATGCAACAAATGAACGAACGTTCATTTGTTCACCTATTCCCGACGCCAAAGGCGTCGGGCATAGTGCCACGCTCCTCTACGCGGAGCGTGGCACTATGCCCGGGGCTGCGCTTTCCTCCATGTTATCATCGTTGGTCTTCGATTATGCTACAAGGCAAAAAGTTGGTGGAACAAATATGAGTACATATTTCGTGAAGCAGTTCCCCGTCCTCACTCCCTCACAAATCTCTGTCTCCATGCAGTGGCAAATTGTGAAGCGAGTGGCCGAGCTGTGCTATTTCAACCACGACATGGATGGCTGGGCATCAGAGCTATGGGAAGAGATGAGCGAAGAGCAGCGCGCAGAGCTACCGCAGTTGGGCAGTCAGAAACCGTGGGTTTACGACCCCGAGCGCAGAACCATGCTCCAAGCCGAGCTTGATGCCATCTTCGCCCACCTCTACGGACTCACCACCGAAGACCTCCGCTACATCCTCGACCCCGAGGACGTGTGCG
>CAVKVO010000288.1:0-2879 GCA_963659575.1 Prevotella sp. CAG:1031 | reverse complement strand
ATAGGCCTCCCAGGCGCGCTTTCGAGCAGCATACTTGGGGGGCGTTATTTATTTTATAGCTACCAATGAGTAGACATATCTTGATTCAAAATTTTTGGAACGTAGGATTTGACGGAGACAGATCCGTTGCCGAAGAAGATTTGGGGTGGTCCAAGACCATTAAAGAAGACGCACAGACGGACAACCCCGAAATGATTTTTCGGTATGTTGTGGAAATCGTTGGACTCAACATCTTGTTCTATTGGTTGAAGGACAAAAATTGGTATACCATCGAAACAGAAAAATCACCAATTGAGGTCAGACGCATTTACACCAATCCTAATTGGGACGGGAAATGTGAATATCTCAAAGCTGGAAAAGAAGGTTTCCCCCAAACTTGTTCCGAGGGTGAAGTATTGGCAACTTTTGATGCCCTGGCATCGGAGTTGACCACGAGTTTGCTGCCAAGGTTGTTTTGGCTGCGGTGGGCTTCGTCGCTCATGCAGATGATGTTGGCTCTATCGGAGAGAAGGCCCGTGCTTTCGCTGAACTTCTGGATGGTGGTGATGAAGAATCCGCCTGTCTTGCGCAACCGTATCTCACTGGCGAGGTCGTTGCGGGTGTCGAATATCTTCACGGAGTCGTCGCAGAGATATTTCTTCGACTGGCAGAAGAGGCGTCCGGCTTGGTTCTCGAGGTCTTCGCGGTCTACGATGAGCAGAATGGTGGGACTGCCGAGCTTCGACTTGCAGCGGAGCGCCAGCTGACGGGCAAGGAACAGCATGGTGTAGGTCTTGCCGCAACCGGTGGCGCCGAAGTAGGTGCCGCCCTTGCCGTCACCGCCCACCGAACGCAGGTGGTTCAAGATGTGGTTGCGGAGCTTGCGTGTGGCGAAGAACTGGGGATAGCGGCACACTATCTCGGTGGTGTCCTCGCTGTCGCTTGGGTCGGGGAAATAGACGTAGTCGCGCAGCAGCTCGAGCAGCCGCTCGGGACTGAGTGCGCCGCGCACGAGGGTGCGCAGGGTGTCAAGACCGGTGCTTGCCTTGTCCTCGTTTTCTATCTTCTTCCATTCGTAGAAAAACTCCAAGGGCGTGAACGGCGAACCGAGCTTGGTCTTGGCGGCGTCGCTCACCACAGCGAGAACGCTGTATTTCAGCAGCGACGGGATGTCGCGCATATAGCGGGTGCATATCTGCTTGTGGGCATCAGCGATGGTGGCGGTGATTGTGGTGGGGTTCTTCAGCTCGATGATGCAAACGGGCAGTCCGTTGACAAAGAGGAGTATGTCGGGACGGCGGTTCTCCGCTCCCTGCACCATGGTAAACTGGTTGACGCAACGGAAGATGTTGCGCGAGGGGCACTCGAAGTCGATATACTCCATGCGCATGGGCTCGCCGTGCTGGGGCGTGAAGTCGTAACCGTCGCGGTAGAGGTAGTAGGTGTTTTGTAGGGCGTAGTAGTCGTTCTGCCCGCCCACGTTGCGGATATTCGCCACTACGCCGTCTATCTCGTCGGGTGTCAGTCCGAGGGTGCTGTAACGCGTGGTGAGGTAGGTGCGCAGGTCGTCCTCGATGAGCGGGTCGGTGAGCTTGCGGCTCAGGTCGTCGCCGTGGCTGTACGCCCAGTGGTTCTCTTGAAACAGCGTCACGAGGGCTTCCTCGAAGTCGCTTTCGTATAGTTTGCCTTTGTTTGACATGGCTCGTTCCTTTTTCGTTGTTAGTTGTTGATGACGTGTTGCATGAGTGCTGGGCACACCTCGCGACTCATGCGGTCGGCTTCGGCTGCTATCTTCTTCGCTTCGTTGGCACAGTTGTAGATGTTCACAATGGCTTGCTGCACGGAGAGCGGAGGAAGGGGAATGCGGACTTTCTGCATAGCAGGAAAATCGAATGTGTCTCTGACTGATCCAGCTGCATAAAACAAGGTGCTTCGTTGAAACTCTCCTCGTCTAAACCAAAGATTCAAAAATTTCGATGACAGTTTTTCTTTTGCTTCATCTTTAACTTTGAAGACCACGTACATCGGAGATATAATGCATTTTTCTAATTCACACAGTGCTATCGAACCTAAGTTTATACGCGAGGGATTGTAGGCAAACGCATTTACTTCTACTACTTTGTAGTTTTCAAAATTCAGACCATCCGTTTTGGCTTTTGACTTATCGAAAACGCCCTCACTTGTAACTCCTCGAAGAAAATCAACTCCATAGTTGGAAGTCTTATTTCTCTCGTCACAAGTTTCAATATACGGTCCAATCTCCACACTCTGATACTTATGTTTGAGTTCTTGGATATAGCTTTGGCACACTTGCATGAGGGGAGCGGCGATAGCCTCGTTCTGATCCTTGACCTCACGCAACGCCTTCCAAGCATTCACCACTTTCTGCTGATCGCAAAGAGCGGGAAGGGGGATTTTTAGTTCACTTAATTTGCGAAGATTGTATTCAGCTCGTTGGCTACCAAAATTGTCATAATCTACATACCGATAAAATTCGCTACGTCTCAGATACATGGTCAGAAACTCGGCCGAAAGCACAGAAGCATATTTTTCTTTCACATGGAAAACTTGGTACAAATGCGAAACTATACACATCTCTCCGGTTCTGTATGCCAAAGACCCAATATTCAATCGAGATGGGTTATAGACAATATCACCATGGCGAACCACTTTGTAAGGCTTTAGGTTAATATCCTCAGTGATAGCCTTTGTTGTCTGAAACTCTCCGTTGTTATTTACACCTTCAATCAGTTCAGCACCATATTTTAACGACGAGTTGTTCTCGTGACGCATTTCAATGTAATCCCCCAATCTCACCCATTTACACTTACTGTTCATCGTCATCCTCCTTTCCGTGTTGTTCCAAGAAGAAACGTTTTTGTTGTTCTATTTCGTTGCGC
>CAVKVO010000287.1:0-2888 GCA_963659575.1 Prevotella sp. CAG:1031 | reverse complement strand
GCTCTCAACAAGCTCAACGACATAAAGCGGATAGTGAAAGGGAAGGACTAAACGAGCTTAGGCAGCGTTTATGGCGGAGGAATGTTGTGCAACAATCCGAAACATATAGGCAAAATAAAACAGCAAAAGGAGCGCAAACCAGTGTTGATTTGCGCTCCTTTTGCTGTTTATTAGCGTAAGAAAGGGTAGGGGAGTCGCCCCTTTCGCGGCGGTATGTCTATGGCTTTATTGCACTTTCTTCTTGGCTCTCACCATGCAGAACACGCCGATGATGATGAAAGGTATGCTCAAGAGCTGTCCCATGTCGAGCGGCAAGGATGCCTCGAAGGCTTCCTGCACCTCCTTGGTGTACTCGATGAAGAAGCGGGCAATGAAGATATAGGTCAGACAGAGGCCGAAAAAGAAGCCTGTGCCCACCTTTTCGGGGTGCTTACGATACAGGGCAAGGCCGATGAACAGCAGCACGGCGTAGGCCAAAGCCTCGTAGAGCTGGCCGGGATGGCGCGGTGCGGTGTCCACACGCTCAAAGATGAACGCCCAAGGCACGTCGGTCACCTTGCCTATAATCTCGGAATTCATCAGGTTGCCCAGTCGTATGAAGCACGCCGTCACGGGCGTTGCTATGGCTATGTTGTCGAGTACGGTCCATATACTCAGTCCCGTTTTGCGCACATACAGCCACAGGGCTATCATCAGACCGAGCGTTCCGCCGTGGCTCGCAAGGCCTTCGTAGCCCGTAAACTTCCATCCGCCTTCGGGCAGAAAGCGTATGGGCAGAAGCATCTCTACCACATGGCTGCCGGAAGAGAGGAAGTAGTCGGGTTCGTAGAACAGACAATGGCCCAGTCGGGCGCCTATTAGGATGCCCAGGAAGCAGTAGATGAACAGCGGTTCAAACAGGTTGTCGGCTATCTTCTGCCGCTTGTAGAGCCACCGGACTATGGCGTAGGCCAGCGCAAGCCCCACAAGCCAGCACAGACTGTACCACCTAAGGCCGAAGAAAGCCTTCAGGTCGGGGTTCCAGACGATGTAGTTGAGCAGTGCAGACATGATCTTCAGTGTTGTTGTTGCGGCGGAATCCTTTCAGTTTCCACCTTTGTTTATTGTGCTGCTTTATACGTTGAAGCGGAAGTGCATGATGTCTCCGTCCTGCACAACATACTCTTTGCCCTCGATACCCATCTTGCCTGCCTCGCGCACGGCGGCCTCTGAGCCGTAGTGGATGTAGTCGTCATACTTGATAACCTCGGCCCGTATGAAACCTTTCTCAAAGTCTGTGTGTATCACTCCGGCACACTGCGGAGCCTTCCAGCCCTTGCGGTATGTCCAAGCCTTCACTTCCATCTCGCCTGCCGTGATGAATGTCTCAAGGTTCAGGAGCGAATAGGCCTTCTTTATCAGTCGGTTCACACCGCTCTCCTCCAGTCCCAGCTCCTCAAGAAACATCTGTTTGTCCTCGTAGGTCTCCAGCGAAGCGATGTCCTCTTCGGTCTTGGCGGCAATGACGAGCATCTCCGCGTTTTCGCTCTTGGCTATTTCGGCTATCTTGGCAGAATATTCGTTGCCGCTCTTGGCACTGTTTTCGTCCACGTTGCACACATACAGCACCGGTTTCGACGTGAGCAGAAACAGGTCGTGAGCCACCTTTTGCTCCTCCTTGCTCTCAAACTCCACCGTGCGGGCGTTCTTTCCCTGCTCCAACACGGCCTTGTAAGCCTCCAGCACCGCCACAGCCACCTTGGCATCCTTGTCGCCTGCGGCAGCCGATTTCTGCTGTTTGGGCAGCTGCGACTCAATGGTTTCGAGGTCTTTCAGTTGCAGTTCGGTGTCTATTATCTCCTTGTCCTCCACGGGATTGACCGATGCGCCGCCTTCGCGCACTATGTTGTCGTCGTCGAAACAGCGCAGCACGTGGATGATGGCGTCCGTTTCGCGTATGTTGCCGAGGAATTTGTTGCCCAGTCCCTCGCCCTTCGACGCACCCTTAACCAGTCCGGCTATGTCCACAATCTCGCACGTGGCGGGCACAATGCGTCCCGGATGTACAATCTCGGCCAACTTGTTGAGTCGCTCGTCGGGCACGGTTATCACGCCCACGTTAGGCTCTATGGTGCAGAAAGGGAAGTTAGCAGCCTGCGCCTTTGCGCTCGACAGGCAGTTGAACAGTGTGGATTTGCCCACGTTGGGCAGTCCCACTATACCACATTTTAATGACATATATTGTATTGAGTATGTTTGTTTTCCCGTCCGGAAGAGTCCTTTCTCCGGCGGAATGGTTCTTGTTTACAGCGGAATCTATTTCCGTTTACAGCGGAATGTATTCTTGTTTGCTAGCGAATGTATGTTTGTTTGCGACCGCAAAGGTAACGTTTTATTTTGGTTTTGCCCACATTCTGCCGCTCCAAAAGGCTCTGCGCGGCCGGCGTTTTGGGGCGTAAAAGGGCATGGTTGTAATGCTTTGGAAATCAAACCGTTCTGAATGCGCTCAAAAAACGGCCCATTTACGGTGTCTAAACGGCCCGTTTACGCACCGTAAGTGGCCCATTTACGGTGCCTAAATGCCCGGGTTATGATTCGCAACCCGCTGCACCGATGTTTTTGAATGTGGGGATGGTGGAGTAGGGGAGGTCGTCGTATGCTTGCAAAAAGCCCGAAAAACTGTGTCTTTTCTTGCCTTGTGCCCTCCCTTTTGCTATATTTGCAGATGAAAAGTCGCTTGGAAAAGTGGCGCAACTGCCCAAAAAGTCGCTTGGAAAAGTGGCGCGAAGTGCAGAAAAGTCCCTTGGAAAAGTGGCGTAAAGGAAACTAAACTCTTGAAAACAAGGATGATATGCTGAAAAGAAAGATGGAGGACGTGCTTCTTGCATGGAAGCAGGAGGAAGACCATA
>CAVKVO010000286.1:0-2894 GCA_963659575.1 Prevotella sp. CAG:1031 | reverse complement strand
ATTGTGCCCGACGCCGACGGAAACATAAAGATTGGTTTCCACGGCATAAGCGACCCATACAAGATGTATCTCATGTTGAGAAACATCACTGTGAGCGAGGGTTCGGCTGTGGCAGCTCCCGACTCAGCCTCGGCCATAACCGTTGCGCCGGGCGAAAAGGGTGCGCTTGAGGCCACGGTGTCGTTCACTCTGCCTGCAAAACAAATCAACGGCAGTGAGCTTTCTGCCATCACCAAGGTTGACATTCTGCGCAACGGTGAGGTCGTAGGTTCCGTTACTGACAATCTGAAGCCCGGCGCAACGGCTTCGTACACCGACAAGGGCGCCGCAAAGGGCAAGAACACCTACTGTGTGCGTGTGTACAACGCAGCCGGAGGTGGACGCTACTCGAACGAAGCCTCAACGTTTGTAGGTCCCGACAAACCCACTGTGCTGACGGCAGACAGCATCAAGATAGTAGACAACTCTTCTGTCATCAATCTGTCGTGGGCTCCTGTGACCAAGGGTGTGAACGGCGGCTACGTAAATCCGGACGAGATGTGGTACAAGATATATGAGCCTCAGACCGACGCGGACGGCGACGCCGTGCTGACAGCGATTGACAGTGTGAAGGCGAAGACCACATACGACTTGACGTACAACACCAACGAGGGCGAGCAGAAGCTGGTTTACTTCGGTCTTTCGGCCAAGAACGAGCTTGGCGAGAGCAATCAGATGCTTACAAAGTCTATCATCTGCGGCAAACCGTATGAGTTGCCGTTCCACGAGGCGTTCCCCAACGGCAAGCGGACCTACGGCATGTGGGTGACCAACCAGCCTGGCGGTTCTTCATGGTACACTGTTTCCAAGACTTCATACGACGACCTGGGCGGTTCGGCAGCGTTCGATGGCGCTGACGACGCGGCTTATCTTTCGTCGGGAAAGATAAGTCTGGCTGGCGCAACAACGCCGAAACTGGTGTTCAGAACAAAGACGGGCAAGAAGACCAACGGCAGCATAACCGTGCTCGTAGGACGCCAGGGAGGATTGGTGGACAGTCTCACCACCGTTGTATACAACACTATGGACAGCACTCAGGCCACTCCGTGGGCCACAACTGTGGTTTCGCTGGCTGAATACGTGAACGAGCCATTCATCATCCTTCAGTTCCGCGGCGAAGGAACCACCAACGACTACATCTATCTGGACGACATCCATGTGCGCGACGTGGCAGACAACGACCTCGCCGCAGAGATTTCCGTGCCCGAAAGTGTGAAGAAGGGCGACAAGACCACCGCTACCGTCAAGGTGACCAACTATGGAGCCAACGCCGCTGCGGCATACACCGTGAAACTCTATGCCGGACAGACGCTCGTGGAGACCAAGGAGGTGAGCGAAAGCCTGGCTTCGTTTGACAGCAAGACGTTCACCTTCGACTACAAGACGAGCGTGTTTGCCGAGGACAGCAGCCTGACAGTCACCGCTACCGTGGAACTCGACGGCGACCAAAACGCTGACAACAACACGGCTGAGGCCACCATGACGCTGAAGGAGTCTACAAAGGCTGCTCCGCTTGCAGCTTCGGCAATGATCAGCGGCAGCGACGTGGATGTGTATTGGACTGCTCCGGAACTGGAAAAGGCTGAGGTGACCGACGGTTTCGAGGACTACGCCACATGGAGCGTAGACAAGTTTGGCGACTGGACTTGCGTTGACGGCGACAAGGGTATCACTGGAAAAATCTTCACCGGCTACACCTACGGCCACCAGGGCGAGGCTTTCGCCTTTGAAGTGTGGGAACCTGAGGCTATATTCAAGGGTCTGGTGGAGAGCAACCCGAGCTATGCGCCTCACTCTGGCGACAAATACGCAGCCGCTGTGTACAGTAACGCCAACGGAACGTACGCCGACGCTGACAACTGGCTGATCAGTCCAACGCTGTCGGGCGACGAGCAGACCATAAAGCTGTATGCTCTGGCACAGGGCGACCAGCAGGAGGTCTATCCGGAGACCATTGTGCTGCTCTACTCCACCGCCGGAGCCGCTGACACGGCCAAGTTTGTGGCAGTGGACACCGTGGTTGTCGACAAGGAGGAGTGGACTGAGGTTACGTTCGACGTGCCTGCCGGTGCTACTAACTTCGCCATACGCCACATAACCGCTGGCGGCGGATTCATGTTCGCAGTGGACGACGTTACATACATCGCAGGTATCGGCAAACCGCTCGGCTACAACATCTACCGCAACGGTGAACTCTTGACAACCGTTTCGGCCGAAACCACAAGCTACACCGACGAGACTGCCACCAAGGACGGCGTATACAGATATGCCGTGACCGCCGTTTACGACGACGGAGAGTCAGCTCCCGTACTGGCATCGCCTGTGGTCATCACTGGCATCAACGCCATTGACGCCGCCAACGGCAAGACATACAACGTATACACCATCGACGGCAAGCGCGTGGCCACTGGAGTGAAGTCGCTCAACGGCCTGAAGAAGGGCGTTTACATCGTGAACGACAAGAAGGTTGTGGTTAAGTAACATACCGACAATCACCATACCGAATACCGCATCGGCCCCAGCGACCGGTGCGGTATTTTCGTTTTGTCTCGTTCCGTCTTGTAGGATTTTTGTTGTACGCAATACTTGGCGCAAGAACAGAAGCAATGATGAGGAGCTACTATTCAGCATTCTTTGCGCCCTGAAAGGGCAGCTACTCATAGCCCAGGGCAACGCCCTGGGTATCGTCAAGGCCATTGGGTAACTTGCGCCCTGTAAGGGCAGCTGCATGAAGCCTCGTTGTCTCGCACATATAGCATGACTATATAAAGCAGTTGCCCTTACAGGGCGCAAGTTTGCCTTTGTACTTGTATACCCAGGGTGCCGTCGCTTCGCTCCTCTGCCCTGGGCTATGT
>CAVKVO010000285.1:0-2894 GCA_963659575.1 Prevotella sp. CAG:1031 | reverse complement strand
CCTTGATACCCAGGGCGTTGCCCTGGGCTATGAGTAGTTGCCCTTTCAGGGCGCAAGAATTGCTGAATAGTTGTAAATTCAAGGATGACCTGAGAAAATTCTCAAATTCTTGACAAGAAAATAAAACGGATAAAACGGGGCGGCACCTTTTTGGCTTCAGCCTCGTTTTATTCGTTTTAGACGTTTTATTCCAAAAAGTACAAGTGGTTTTTGTTCCTTCGTTAGCACTTGCGGATTGATTGGTACGGCGAGGGCGCCGTACCTCCTATGACTATTCGGCGCTTCTATGCTCTTTGCGCTTGCGCTTTATCTCGGCCAAACGGGCGAGGGCGTGGTGACGTGAACGGATGATTTGGTTGCGGTATACGGCGCAGGCGAGAAGGAAATAGACCACGGCCTGTATCCACAGTGCACGGTATTCCACAAGTACGTCGTCGAGCGTGGCTCCCATGGAGTTGACTCGCACATAGGCTCTTACGCCGAAGGTTGACGGGAACAGACACGCCACGGTTTTCCAGAAGTCGGGAATGTTGCTCTGTGGCCACGACACTCCGCTGAGAAACAGCAGCGGCACTGAGGAGAACACCACGAGCAGCATCACGTTTTCGCGGTAGCGTATCATGCAAGACAGTGTCAAACCGAAGAATATGCATGCAAGGACGTAGGGGAACAGCACCGCCAAGAGTGCGGACGGACTGCCTATGCAGACGAAACTGAACAGACGCGGAACGACAAGGGCGAGATAGATGGCAAGAATGGCGTAGATCATAAGGTAGCACATGGACTTGCCGAACACTATGCGGAAGATGCCCTGATAATGGCGACTGATTGGCACAAGGTCGCGGTAGCGGTTGTTCTCACGTGCCGTACCTGCCGACAGACCTATGCCGAGCAGCAACGTCTGCTGGATGATGAGCATGAGCACGGCGGGCAGCACAAACGAACCGTAACCGCCGGCGGGATTGAACATCGGCACCTCATCGAAAGCCAAAGGTTGGGTGGTTATCTGATCCTCACGGTCGGTCTTGTTGCCGGCAAGCGAGGTCTGTATGTGGGCGTTCATGTCCATGCTCACTGCGTTGGCGGTCTGATAGATGGCCTTGTAGTTGAGCATTACACTCATGTCGCAGTATACACCCACCACAGTCTGCTGTCCACGGTTGAGACGAGTGGCGAAATCGGGCGGCAAGCGGTATATTCCGCTCACCTCACGCCGCTCCATCATGCCCTTGGCCGTTTCCATGTCGGCGGCGAAGGCTGCCACTTTCACGTCGGGCGAAGCGTCGCAGTGTCTGACAAACTCGCGGCTCAGTGCGCTGTGGCTTTCGTCTACCACTGCCACGGGTACTTCGCGCACCACCTCGTTGTTGTATATCCAAGAGTAGAGCAAGGGATAAGCCAAGGGAACGAGCAGGACAAACATGAGCACTCCCTCATCGTGGAGCACTGTCTTCAGTTCCTCTAACCACACGAGGCACGTGTCCTCTATGCTTTGCAGGATTTTTTGTTTTAAGCCTTTCATGTTTGTTGTATGCTTGTTGCGCTTGTTTCTTCTTGTTGTTCAGTTTGTTGCTTCCCTAATGGAGGTCGTCTCGTTGAAGTTTTCCTCTACGGGATGTAGACGTATTTGAGCATGGCGTTTTTCATCTTGTGGAGCACTGGCAGCGGCAGTAGCATGAACACCAGCAGTGCGGCAAGGTGTGGCAACGCTCCCTGCATGGGATAGCCGTTGAGCACCGTTGTCTCATATATTATAAAATAGTGGCGCAGCGGAAACAGCCATGACAGTCCCTGCAACTCCGCATCCATGTTGGGTACGGGAAATGCAGAACCTACTATAGAGAAGCTGAGCACTGCCCACAGGGAACAGATGCTCATGGACATGCGCAGTGAGGGCAGCAGACCGAAGGCGAACACGCCGAAACTCTGTGCAGGAAGCACCATGAGCAGGGCGAGTATGACCAACGATGCCGTTCCGCCGTGGTGAGGGAAGCCGAGAATACCGAATACGTAATAGGTGTAAGCCAGTGCAAGAGTGAGGAATATGGCAGTCTGCGGAAGCAGTTTGCCTGTGAGAGCCACCACGATATTGTTGCCCGCAGTGGCGAGCCAGTTCTTAGAGCGTCCGAATTTCAGTTCGGTACCTATCGAATAGGCAGTGACAAGGAATATGAAAAGCATCATCACTCCCGGCACAAGCATGGTAGAGAGATAAACATTGTAGTCGGTCCAGGGATTGGAAATCTGGTGCAGGTCAATCTTTATGGGTTGCAGAAACGTCTGCGTCTGTGCGTCGGTCATGCCTTTGGCGCGCAACGTGGCCTGTCCAACGGCAGCCGAACCGAGCGTGGCCACGGTTTTAAGGTCGCGGAACACCAGTGCACCGGCCGTGACCGAGGTCATAGAATAGTAAAAGGAAATCTTCGGTCGGCGGCTTGACAGCAGATTGTCGGTCATTCCCTTGGGCATATACAGAAAACCGTATATCTCGCCACGTTGCATGGCCTGACGCGCTTCAGCCACAGAGGGATAGTGAGCAACAATCTTTGATGTCTGGAAAGCGTCAAGCCTGCGTGTCAGTGCGCGCGACGTTGCCGAATTGTCAAGGTCTACCACACCAACTGGCATCTCCAAGGGCTGTCCATCGTCCATCATGGAGGTGAAGAACACTGCGACCAACACCGGGAATACCACCATGCAGAACCAGTATATCGGGTTCTTCAGCAGTATGCAGCACTCTCGTTTGGCCACCTCAAATGTATTCCGCACTATATC
This sequence comes from Prevotella sp. CAG:1031, assembly GCA_963659575.1. Lineage (GTDB taxonomy): Bacteria > Bacteroidota > Bacteroidia > Bacteroidales > Bacteroidaceae > Prevotella. Next base: position 119 of record CAVKVO010000285.1, on the reverse strand, counting down.
TTTCATCTGACCTCTATGGTCTTAGTTCGTTTGACTTTGCAGTCTAATATTCTAAACCTGCGCGGTTTAGTTCTTCTTTATCACGAGTGACATTCCCGGACGCAGGCCATCAACCTTGC
>CAVKVO010000284.1:0-2898 GCA_963659575.1 Prevotella sp. CAG:1031 | reverse complement strand
TCTTTGATGCTGTACTTCACCCACAGGATGGAGCGAAGTTTCTTCTTAATCTCACGCTGTGCAGTGACGCTCTTGAATGCGTCATTGAATTGGCGCACAATGTTCACCACCTCGTTGTCAATGTCGTTCACCACGTTCTCTACCACAACAGGCGTTTCTTCCGTCTTGATGCTTTGGAAAAGTTCGGTCAGTGCAGCACGCGCTTGTGCACGTTTGTCTTGTGGTTGGTCCACCTTTTTCTCTTCTTCGAGCAAATCCTTAGCCATGGCAAGGAGTTGCTTCAGGAAATCAATACTTGAGATAAGATTCTGAGCCATTCGTTCGCGCAGTTCATCAAGCTTTTCAGCGAACTTCTTGAAGTTAGGTTGGCCTGCGTGTTCACCAAGACGCAAACGAAGCATCTTTTCCACTTCGACAATCTTTTTCTGAACCATCTTCTCATCTTCGAGTACGGAGTCGATGACGTCGGCATCCACTACAAGGTCTTCAAGACTTGTACCTATGTCGATGGTGTCAATGTTTCGATGGATGATTTCTATTGTCTTTGCGCCAAGCAATGTCCAAATCAGATTTCCACCACTCACGGGGCGAACACTTTGGTAAACCTGAGCCAACCAAGTGTAGTCGCTTTGATAGGACGTAAGATAGGTGTCAGGTGAAATTATTTCCCATGCCTTTGACAGTCGTGCAAAATGCCTGGCGAAATTCGTCTTGATGCCTTCATCCTTCAGACATTCTTGCGCAGCACTTAGTCCTTCCCATCCGCCGACTGTACGGTCAACGCCGGGGAAGAATTCAATACATTCCTGCATATACGTTGGAACGAGCGATTTGATTTCGTCGATATTCTTGACGATGGTCTTCACGCTCTCTTCGTCAAATGCGAGGCTCTTCGCCACATCTTCAAATACACCGACAAAGTCTACTATCAGTCCGCATTTCTTGCTTTCGTTATACTTGCGGTTGGTACGGCAAATAGCTTGCAGCAAGGTGTGGTTCTTCATAGGCTTGTCAAGGTACATGCACTGAAGTATCGGTGCGTCAAAACCTGTAAGCAACTTGCTGGTGACAATCACAAATTTCAAGGGCGACAACGGATCGCGGAACTGGTCAAGCAGTTTCTTTTCTTCTTCGCGACTGCGCTTGTATGGCCTATATTCATCTGCCTTGTCGCCGGCAGTGTGCATTACGATGGTTGTCTGGTCATCCGTACCGAGCAGGGCGTCCAAAGCTTTCTTGTATTTAACGCAACAGTCGCGGTTGTATACCACCACTTGGGCTTTCATGCCCGTTGGCTCTACATATTCACGGAAATGGTTGACGATGAATTTGCAGACATCGTTGATACGCTTTTCGGAAGTAAAGAACGCTTCTACACTCGTGCGTCGCACAAGTTCGTTTTTGTCGTCTTCACTTATCTGGTCGGTCAGCGCATCAAACTCCTCTTGGAGTTTTGCTTCGTCCATGTGCATTTCCACAGGCACGGTCTTGAAGTTGAGCTCCAATGTAGCGCCGTCTGCTACGGAATCTTGAAAAGTGTATTTTGATATATAGCCAAACTCATCTTCCTCTGCACCGAAGCAAGCGAACGTATTGTGGTCGTTTCGGTTGATAGGAGTACCTGTCAAACCGAAGAAGAATGCGTTGGGCAAAGCGGCGCGCATTTTCTTGCCAAGATCACCTTCTTGTGTACGGTGGGCTTCGTCCATCAACAAGATGATGTTATCTCTGTCGTCTAGCACTTGCCCGTCTACCAAATCTCCAAACTTAAAGATGGTAGTGATAAGTATTTTGCGTTGATGTATCTTGGCCTCCATGTCCGACTTGCTCTCGATGCCCTCCACATTGGGAATCTCCGCACGAGTGAAGTCACCGGTGATTTGGTCTTCCAAGTCGATACGGTCGTCTACAATGAGTACCGTGGGCGACTTTAGTTCAGGCTGAAGGCGAAGCTTTTGAGCGGCAAATACCATCAGCCACGACTTTCCCGAACCTTGGAAATGCCAAATCAGACCTTTCTTCGGACCGTTGCCGTTTCTGTATGTATTCAACACACGCTGCACGATGGCTTCACCGCCCAAATATTGCTGGTAGCGGCAAACTATCTTGATCTTTCTGCCACTTGCCGTTCCTGTAAATACGGAATAGTAGCGGTAGATGTCAAGCAACCGCTCGGGAGTAATCAACTCCAAGTAGTTGTGCTGAACCTGCACGAGCGAACCGTGCAAGCGTTTTTCGTCTGCAAACCAAGGCCCCCACTTGTCTATCGGGCATCCGATACCTGCATACTGCAACTCCTTTCCCTCACTGGCGAAGCACAGGATGTTGGGAGCGAACATTTCGGGGATGCTCTTTTGGTAGTGCAAGATGTCTGTCGCACCGTCTGCCCACGTCACTTGTGGGCGAACAGGTGTCTTGGCTTCGCCTATGACCATAGGAATGCCGTTGATGACAAACACGAGGTCAAGACGTTTGCCGCCTTCTTTGCTCAGACGGGGATATTCCCACTGGTTGGTTACTACGCAGCGGTTTTTATAATCGTTGCCGTCCTTATCTTTCCCGTTGCTGAAAAAGCGGATGTTGATGTTATCGCCGTCGGGTCCGAACGGATAAGAATTTTCTTCAAACAGGAGCTTGCGGAATTGGTCGTTCGCTTCCACAAGCCCGTCTGCCTGACCGGCGGATGTAATGGCTGCACGGAGCTTGTATATCACTTGCTCTGCCTGTTCAGGTGTAATTGGGTTTAGTTTGAGCAGAGCTTCCATCAGCCATTCGGTGACCAGTACCTCATCGGGAAGACGAGGCACGAATTTGGGCTCAACGTAAATCCAACCACGTTGAGCTGCTGCATTGATGAGCATCTGCTCTACAGTGTTATCTTCGTTAAAGTATGCCATA
>CAVKVO010000283.1:0-2898 GCA_963659575.1 Prevotella sp. CAG:1031 | reverse complement strand
GCATCAACGTTCTTGCCGTCGTCCATATACAGCAGGTAGCTCTGGCGAGAGTCCATCTGGTTGTATTTGCTTGGCGACACGGGATAGTCGTGGTTTATCTTCATCCACACTGGAGGACTCCACGGACTCATGAAGAGCGGCATGTCGGGACGGAATCTCTGCGCCGCACGTATCAGTGGGATGATGTTGCGCTTGTCGTGCTCAATGTTGAAGTACTTGAGAGCAAAGTCGCCGTCCACCTCACTGCAACTGTACCACGCCCGGGAGTAGTCGTTGGCGTTCATCGACACCCTTCCGTTGGAAAACTTCAAGTCGCCGTCGGGCGAAAAGATGTTGTACAGCAGTTCGTCCTGTTCCTTCCTTGTGAGCAGATTGAATGCGTCCCAGTCCAGTTCGTTGAACGTGGTGCCGAAAGCCACAAACGTTGTGCCTTTGCTCCGTGCGTCCACCTCTGCCACCACCTTGCTCTTGGCTTTAGTGTCCAACGCAGTCTTGCCTGCAACCCACGGTGCAGCCTCCGTTGTGGTGAATGTAGTAACCTTCTGTGCCCATGCGAATGTTCCGGCAAACAGGGCTAATGATGTAAGAATAGTTGTTTTTAGCATATATAATAGGTGTAGTAGAAAACAGCGAACGAACTACGACGGTATGATGAAGTTTAGCACCTCCTGTTCCACCGTAACCCGGTATTCGCCCACGGGCGTGTTCATCAGTCTGCCGTCGATGCTCACGAGGGCGTGACCAGTGCTTACCGCTTCCACCTCACGAGTACGGAACGGATGCACACTGCGGTGGTTGAGGAAACGTCCCGTGAAGAGCAACCACAGTCCGGCGAAGAGTTGCGCCATCTTGGGATGATACACCACCGACACATCCAGCAGTCCGTTGTATGGCACCGCACTCGGCGTCTGACCGTAGCCGCGGGCGTTGCCTATGCACACCGTCATCACCGTGCGGCGTATCTCGTCGGTGTTTATCTTCAGGTGCATCTTGTATTCCATGCGGTGAAACACCAGCAGTGCGGTAGACACGATAAACGCCAACATCTCCGAACCGAACAACCGGCGTGCCTGACGGCGCAGATACATGATGTCGGCAATGAGACCTATGTTGATGCAGTTGAGGAAATATCTTCGGCACTTTTCGCCCTTCTTGTTTGTGTAGCGTATGCAGCCGAGGTCTATCCTACGCGTGCGCCGCTGCCGTAGCCAGTCTATGGTCTGACCGATGTCGCTCTCGCGGAAATCCCAGAACCGCGCGAAGTCGTTGAGCACACCGTTGGGTATCACTCCGAGCACAATCTCTTCGCGTATGTGCTTCTCCACGTCCATCAACACGTTTGCCGCATCGTTCAGCGCAGAGTCGCCTCCGGCCACAATTATGGTCTTGTAGCCGTTGTTGACGAGCATCTTCATGAGCCTTTCCACACTGTCGGCGTTTTCGCTCTGCACGAAGTCATACTCAATGTTCCTCTCGTCCAGCGCCCTCTGTATGCGTTCGCGCTGCCGGGCGTTGCGTCCAAAACTCCTCTTCGGGCAATACAGTATGCCCCACCGTGTATTGTCTATTGCCATAGCTTCTTTATTTCCTTTACCTTTTCTTCCATATCCAACTGCGAGTCAATCCAGTGGATAGTGAATCCGCGCCGTTCCATGCCCCTGAACCATGTCATCTGCCGTTTGGCAAACTGGTGGATGGCTATCTCCAGGCGACTGAACATCTCCTCGAAAGTCAACTGGCCCGTGACGTATTCCGTCACGTACTTGTATTCCAGTCCGTAGTAGGTCAGGTCTTCCGCAGCCACTCCACTGTCCAGCAGCGAGCGAATCTCGTCCACCATGCCCTCGTCCAGTCGCTGCCTCAGCCGTTGACTTATCCTGCGGCGACGCTCTTCGCGGTCTATGCTTACACCTATTATTATATTGTCTATCGGCGGAATCTCTGCCGCTTCCTGCGGATGCTCACCGTTGAACGTCTCAATCTCGATGGCTCTTATGGCTCTCTTTGCCGTGTCCACGTCGGTCTTGTTGTGCATCGTGGAACCGTTCTTGCGCTTCAGTTCCACCAGCATCTCAGTCAGTTCTTCCAGACTCTTGCCTTCAAGTCGCGTCCTCAGTTCCTTGTTTTCCGGCACCGGAGCCAACCTGTAACCCTTCAGCACCGCCTCGATATACAGTCCCGTGCCTCCGCAGAGCACTGGCGTAACCCCTCTGGAGGTGATGTCGGAATATGCGCGCAAAAAGTCGTGCTGATACTGAAACAGATTGTACTTCGTTCCCGGTTCGGCAATGTCTATCAAGTGATACGGTATCTTTCGTCCGTCCACTACATAGTCGCCCAAGTCCTTACCTGTGCCGATGTCCATGCGGCGATACACCTGGCGCGAGTCGGCGCTGATTATCTCCGCTCCGATGTCGGCGGCAAGTGCAGCGGCCAGACTTGTCTTTCCGCTTGCGGTGGGTCCCAGTATGGTAATCATCTGTTTCATTGTGGGTTCTTCCGTCTTAGGTTGTTGCAAATATAGTTATAAAATGTGATTTTCATGCCTTGCGGCCATGAAATAACGACAATTGCGAGTTTCGCTTGGTTCTCGGGTTTAGAGAATGTGTTGGAGTCTTGACAAAAACAGAATAAAAACCCCTGGCCGTTTTCTGCGCCTTCGGCTAAGAAGGCACAGGGCAGGAGGGTTGGCGTCCTCGCCGACCCCTCGGCTGAAAATCAAGCGCAGAGTAGGAGGTACGACGCCCTCGGCGTACCATTCGCCCACAAGAGCGAAAGAAGAACATTTCTTGTGGAGTGGAATAAAACGTTCAAAACGAATAAAACGAGGCTGCGCCTCAAAACTGCGCACGTTTCTGCCTGTAGGAGGGTCGGCGCCCTCGCCGATCCCATCGCTCG
>CAVKVO010000282.1:0-2918 GCA_963659575.1 Prevotella sp. CAG:1031 | reverse complement strand
TGCCTAGAAGCAGCGCGTCGTCAGACCCCAGGCGTGCTCTCCAACCCTCAACCATCTGACAAAACTGCACCAACTTGTTCTGTGCCGCTCCGCTCACGGCCAATCGGTACTGTATGGGCTGCGAGATGACGCTCCAGAGACTCACTCCTTCGCTCTGCGCAGCATCGGCTATCTTGCCCAAAGTGGTGTCACCCAGTCCTCGTTTGGGATAGTTGAGCACCCTGCGCAACGCCTCTTCGTCGTCGGGATTGGCCACAAGGCGGAAATAGGCTATCACATCTTTTATCTCTTTGCGCTGATAGAAACTCAAACCGCCGTAGATGCGATACGGTATGCCCTCCTTGCGCAGACTCTCCTCAAAGCATCGGCTCTGCGAATTGGTGCGGTAGAGTATGGCGAAATCACCGTAGCCGCAATTGTCGCTGCGCTTTATCGTCTTTATGTCGTTGCACACGATGAGAGCTTCCTCCTTGTCGCTGTAGGCAGGCTTCAGGATGAGTTTGTCGCCATGCTCGTTTTCGCTGTAACTCTTCTTGGGAATCTGCCTCTCGTTGTGCTTTATCAAGCTGTTGGCCGCCTGCACTATCATCTGTGTGGAACGGTAGTTGCGCTCCAGTTTAAACAGTTTAGCGTCGTTGTAGCAATCGTTGAAGTTCAGAATGTTATCTATATTCGCTCCACGGAAACTGTAAATACTCTGCGCATCGTCGCCAACCGCGCACACGCGTTGCCTTTCCTTGGTCAGTTGGAGCAATATCTGCTGCTGCGCATAGTTGGTGTCCTGATACTCATCCACGAGGACATACTGGAAAACGTCCACGTATTTGCGCCTTATGTCGTCGTGCTGCAAAAACAGCAGATAGGTGTTCAGGAGCAAATCGTCGAAGTCCATCGCGTTGGCCAGGCGACACCGCTCGGCGTAGCGCGCATATATATCCTTCACGGCCGGCATCTTGTGCATCGAGTCCACCGACATGGCGGTGCGATTGGCGGCATAGGCCTGCGGCAGGAGCAGTCTGTTTTTGGCCATACTGATGCGGTCGGCCACGTTTGCCGGTTTGTATGCCTTGTCGTCGAGCTGCATCTCCTTTATAATGTTCTTCACCAACTGGCGCGAATCGTTCTGGTCGTAGATGGTGAAGTTGGAGTCGTAGCCTATGTTTCGAGCTTCCGAACGGAGAATACGTGCGAAGACGGAGTGGAAAGTACCCATACTGAGACGGTGGGCCGTGTCGTATCCCACCATCGCGCCTATGCGTTCCTTCATCTCCCGTGCCGCCTTGTTGGTGAAAGTGAGCGCGAGGATGTTCCACGGTTGGTAGCCCTGTTGCAACAGATAGGCTATCTTAAAGGTCAGCACCCTCGTTTTTCCGGCTCCGGCACCGGCTATCACCAGTTGCGCACCGTCGCAATACTCCACGGCACTGCGCTGGCTGTCGTTCAGTTGTTCCAAGATATTCTCCATAAGTAGCTGCAAAGGTAGCGGAAAAAGGGCATAACCGCAAAAGCGGCGCAATACATTTCATAATAAGGATACTCTTTCGTTCTTGCGAACGATTGATACGGCGAGGCGCCGTACCTCCTACTGCTGCGCTTAGCTCTTGCGCCAAGGGGTCGGCGAGGACGCCAACCCTCCTTAAAACTCCACAGCATAAAGAACAGCGTTCACACTAACTTTGTAAGAATATTTGCCACACCCTATAAGCAACCGACCCATTTACGACTCAAAAGTGGGCCACTTACGAGTCGTAAATGGGCCACTTACGGGTCGTAAACGGCCCACTTTTGAGTCGTAAATGGGCCGTTTTTGAAACCCATTGGCCATCAACGACTTGCAAAACGGCATTTTGTGACACCAAAATGCGCCATCCGACTACACAATGTAAGGTATTTTGCCGCATAAAAAACAGTATGTTATGCATCTGTTTCCACAAATTATGCGTAACTTTGCACTCAACCTACAGTTCCACAACAATAGGAACGGTTCAGGAAACCGGCGGAAATGCGACCGAAAAGACAAGAAGACTAACATTACACCTCTATTATATGTTTAGCAAAGAAACCTACGTTAGCCGACGCGCAGAGCTGAAAAAGCTCGTAAAGAGCGGCATCATAATACTGTTTGGAAACAACGATTCACCTGCCAACTTCCCGGCCAACGGCTATCATCCGTTTCGCCAGGACTCCTCATTCTCTTATTATTTCGGGTGCAAACGCGACGGTCTCGTGGGCGTTATCGACCTGGACGAAGACCGTGAGACGCTCATTGGCAACGACATCGACATCGAAGACATCGTGTGGTTTGGCGCTGTGGACAGCGTGAGCGACATGGCGGCATCGGTGGGAGTGGCCAATTCGGCACCGATGAAGGAACTGAAACGCATATGTGACGCGGCGAAGGGCAGCAACAGAAAGGTACATTTTCTGCCGCCGTACCGCCACGACACGATGATTCAGATAATGGATCTGCTCGGCATCCACCCAAGTCAGCAGCGCGAGAGTGCCTCGCTGGAGTTGATAAAAGCGGTAGTAAAAATGCGTTCCACAAAGGAACAGCAAGAGATTGACGCCATCGACACAGCCTGCGACGCCGGCTACGAGATGCACACAACGGCCATGAGACTGACCAAGCCAGGCGTGACGGAGCACTTCATCGGCGGAAAGGTTGACGGTGTGGCCAACTCACTGTCGCTGATGGTCAGTTTCCCCACCATATTCACTCAGCACGGAGAGATTATGCACGGTTGCCCGAGCGACGCAAAGCTTGAGGCAGGACGCCTTGCGCTGTGCGATGCCGGATGCGAACTGAACGACTACTGTTCCGACAATACCCGCACATATCCCGTGAGCGGCAAGTTCTCGCAGCGTCAGCTTGAGATATACAGCATCGTGGAGGCTTGCCACGACCACGCGCTCAC
>CAVKVO010000281.1:0-2923 GCA_963659575.1 Prevotella sp. CAG:1031 | reverse complement strand
TCCAGAAGAACCTTCTTCTTCTGTACGTCTGTACTTACATTGTAAGTCGTTTGTGAGTTGCCGGGAACGAAATTGATACTTAAAAGTGAGAATAAGAGTAAAACTTTCCGCATACGCTATCCTTTTTATGTTTCTTTTGCAAAAGTAAGAAACATCTGCGATACGGTGTCGCTTTGCCGCTCCTAAGTTTATTACAATTCAAGAAATGTTAGCTTTTTAGGCGGTTTTCGCACCGTTTTCCTATACTTCTGAAAGAAAAACGCTATTTTTGCATAGCAAAATATTCGTGAATGAGGTTGAGAAGTTTGCATATATTAATTGCCGTTTTCTTCGTTTTGGCAGCCAAGGCCGCCACAACGGGGCGCGAACTTTTGCAGGAAGGACTCAACTACGCTGAAAATGACGACTTCCCGAAGGCTTTGAAGTGCTTTGCAAAAAGTCTCGAAACGGCTGGAAAGGAAGGCGACTACAGCACTATGGTGGCCAGTACGGGCTATATCGGCAACGTATACTACAACCTGAACGACCACAAGCGCAGTCTGAACTATCTGCTGAAGGGCTACAACATGGCCATAGCCCACAATGATACGGCCATACAGATAAGTTTTCTGACCAACATAGTGGCGAACTACTGCAAACTCAACGACACCGAAAACGCCCGACGTTACTTCCAACTGCTTGAACGGAGCCGCATCACCCGGCGTGTAGACAAGTATTACCTTATATATAACAGGGCGCGTCTGGCCATGGTTGAGGGCGACACCGCCGCGGCTATCAAACATCACGAGAGTGCTTTGCAGTTTGCAAAGGACAACAAGATGGCTGAAGAATACTTCCTTTTCCAATACTGCGAACTGGGCGAGATATACATGAAGAAGGGCGACTACGCCAAAGCCATCGAGTATGCCAAGATTTGCGAACCGGCGGCAAAGCGTCAACGTGCGTTCGACCTGCTGATAAGTGTATATCAGCTGCTATGGAACGCCAACGAGGCCATCGGTAACAAGCCGGAAGAGGAGCGCTATCGGGGACTCTACCTCTCGCTTTCAGACACTATCTTCAACCGAAACACCATTTTTTCGGCTGACAACGAGCTGCGCGACTATGAAACACGCCAGACCGACGAGCACATCGCGTCGCTCAACGGTGTGATAACGCGCCAGACGCTCGCCATCATCGCCATATCCGTACTGCTTCTTTTGCTCGTTTTGCTCTCGTTCCTGTTGTTCCGCAACAACCGCAAACTGCGTTTCGCTCACAGCACGTTGCTTCAAAAGACACGCGAACTGCAACTCCAGGAGGCCAAGAACGAGCGGCTCTTGAGCAAAATGCTTGAACAGAAAAACACCGAAACCACCGATGAAACCGCCCAAAATGCGTCGTCGAGCATGGAAAATGAGCAAATGAAGGCTCTGTTGGCAAAGATAATACAGGTGATGGACGACACTAAAGCCATAGCCAAACCGGACTTCAGTCTGAATATGTTGGCAGAAGCGGTGGGATCAAACACGAAGTATGTGTCGCAGATAATCAACGAAACCTACGGCAAGAACTTCAAAACGCTGCTCAATGAGCGACGCATAAGGGAGGCGTGCCGTCTGCTTGCCGACCCCGACAACTACGAACGAATGACCATTCAGGCCGTATACGAGGAGGTGGGCTACACCAATGCGGTAAGTTTCATACGCGCCTTCCGAAAAATAAACGGTATGACACCATCGGAATACCAGAAGATTTCAAGGGACGACAAGAACGAAACGGAGGCGTAAACAAAAAGGCAACGGATTGTATCTACTTTATACGACGAGGGTCCATGCAGCTGCCCCTACAGGGCGCAAGTTACCTAATGCCCCTGAAACCCAGGGCGTTGTCCTGGGCTATGAGTAGTTGCCCTTTCAAGGCGTAATGGTTACTGTTCAGTCACCTTTGAACGCCAATAAAATGCCAATCGATTATTATTTTATCATTATAAAACAAAACAACAATTCATTATAAAACAAACAAAACAACAATCATGCTACAAACAGGACTGACACACACAAGCAAAACAACAGTTAGCGAAACCAATACAGCCATTGCCTTAGGCTCTGGAGATATGCCCGTGTTCGCCACTCCGGCCATGATGGCTCTGATGGAAAACGCCGCAATGCTCGCCGTGGCCGACGAATTGCCCGACGGAAGTACCACGGTTGGCGGTCACATAGAGTCGTCTCACCTCAAACCGTCACCCATCGGCTCAGAGGTTTCCGCCACGGCAACACTCGAAAAGGTTGACGGTCGCAAACTCTACTTCAAGGTTTCCGCCTCGCAAGGCGACACCGTAATCGGTGAAGGCACACATCTCAGATTCATCGTTGACAGAGAGAAGTTTCTGTCGAAAATACAGTAGGAGTGAAGAACGAAGAGTGAAGAGTGAAGAATTCATGTGCATGAAGTCTATAGTGGGCGAAGCGTCCTCGCTTTGCCCTTAGCTAATAGGAGGTACGGCGCCCTCGCCGTATCATTCGTGCGCAAAGGGAAGCTCGTAGTGGGCGAAGCGTCCCCGCTGCGCCCTAGGCTAAAAGGTAACTTCAAGACGTGTATTATCGTGTATTAAAGCATATTAGCTGGATTTGAGCCTAGGACGCAGCGCCTACTACAGCCTTCGCACAAAGCCTTCCTTTCGTTCTCAGATTGATTGATACGGCGAGGGCGCCGTACCTCCTACTAGCTAAGGGCAAAGCGAGGACGCTTCGCCCACTAATCACATGAATTGGCTTTGGCTTTCCCTACGGCCGCCGATTTTCAATTCCCTTCGGCCGCCGAACGTTGTTTCTTCACTCTTCGTTCTTCACTCTTCACTCAGAAAGAAGTTCTACGCCCTTAGTTACAATTGCGCTTTGCTCGTTCATTATAGCAAAGTATTCGCTCATATCCCAAATAT
>CAVKVO010000280.1:0-2955 GCA_963659575.1 Prevotella sp. CAG:1031 | reverse complement strand
TTCTTCGCTCGTGATGTACTGCCCGGTCTTGGTCTTCTTGGCTTTCTCCACTATTCGGAGCTTATCGAAGAGCACCTCACCCACCTGTTTGGGCGACGAAATGTTGAACTCTATGCCTGCCAACTCGTATATATGCTTCTCTGTGGCGACGAGTTTTGTGGTCAAAACCTTTGACGTTTCTTCCAAAGCGTGCGTGTCGAGCGTCACACCGTTGCGCTCCATCTCAGCCAACACGGGCATCAGCGGCATCTCGATGTTGTAGAACAGGTCGTCGGCGCCATACTTCTTCAGTTCAGGTTCAAGCTTGTTCTTCAGTTTCAGGGTGACATCGGCATCCTCGGCGGCGTATTCATACACCTCAGAGGGCTGCAAGTCGCGCATGGACTTTTGGTTTTTGCCCTTCGGACCGATGAGTTCGTCGATGTGGATGGTCTTGTAGTGAAGGTAAACCTCCGCCATGTAGTCCATATTGTGATGGAGTTCGGGTTGGATGAGGTAGTGTGCGATCATTGTGTCGAACATCGGGCCGGCCAACTTAACGCCATAGTTGGCAAGAACCTCCAAGTCGTACTTCAAATTCTGCCCGATTTTGAGTGTTGTCTCGTCTTCATAGAGAGGTTTGAAAAGGTTAACAATCTTTTCGGCTTCTTCACGGTTGGCGGGAATGGGCACGTAGAAGGCCTCATTTTCCTCTACTGCGAAGCTCAACCCGACGAGTTCTGCGTCTAAAGCAACGGTTGAAGTGGTCTCAGTGTCTAGACTGAGATTTTGTTTTGTCCTTAAAAAGTCAAATAATTTGCGCCTTTTCTCCTCTGTGTCAACGAGTTCGTACTTATGAGGGGTTGATTTTAGGCTCTCATAACTCTCGTTTTTTGAGCTTTCCTGCCCGTCGGGCGGATTTATGGCAAACAAATCGAGCTGAACGGAGGCCTGTTTTTGGCTGTTTTCGGGTTTGTTAAGGATTCGCGTTAAAAAGCGTTTGAACTCCAACTCGTCGAAAATCTTGGCCAAAGTTTCCTCGTCGGGATCCTTTACTCGCAGCTCTTCGAGATTCAACTCCACGGGAACGTCGGTTTTGATGGTGGCGAGAAATTTGGACAACGAGATTTTTTCGCGGTTGTCCTCAACCTTCTTCTTTATTGCACCCTTGAGTTGGTCGGTGGAGGAGAGCAGGTTGTCGATGCTGCCAAATTCGTTTATGAGTTTCACGGCGGTCTTTTCGCCCACGCCGGGACAGCCCGGAATGTTGTCGGAAGCGTCGCCCATGAGTCCGAGCAGGTCGATCACCTGTTTCGTTTCGGCTATTCCGTATTTCCCGGTCACCTCCTTTTCGCCCCAAACGTCATAGCCCGAACCACCGAAACGTGGGCGATACATGAACACGTTGGGGCGGACGAGTTGGCCGTAGTCTTTGTCGGGAGTGAGCATATAGGTCTCTATGCCGGATTGACTGGCCTTTGTGGCGAGCGTACCGATCACGTCGTCGGCCTCAAATCCGTCGGCTTCGAGCACAGGTATGCGGAAGGCGCGGAGTATCTCCTTAATTATTGGCACAGAAGCCTTTATGTCTTCCGGGCAAGCCTCGCGCTGCGCCTTGTATTCGGGGTAGAGTTTGTGGCGGAAAGTGGGTCCGCTGGGGTCGAAAGCCACGCCGATGTATGCCGGTTTCTCCTTTTCCTTCACCTCGTGGAGCGTGTTGACGAAGCCCATTATGGCCGAAGTGTTCTGTCCTTTCGAGTTGATTCGCGGGTTTTTGATGAACGCATAGTAGGAGCGGTATATCAGTGCGTATGCGTCCAAAAGGAAAAGTTTGTCCATATATGATGTGTCGTTTTATGTGTAAAATTACGAAAATAATTCTGCATATCCCGATAAATCACTAATTTTGTAACAAATTTCATGTAATGAATTACTTATCTCAGATACGGAAACCGATAGAGAGCGACTTTGAAGACTTTGTGGATTTGTTCAACAAGTCGCTGACCCACACCGACGGAATGCTCTCGCAGGTTCTGGAGCACATAAAGAAGAAGGCCGGAAAGCGCATGCGTCCGATGCTGATATTGCTCATGGCGAAGAACTACGGTGCGGTTTCCGACATTACACAAAACGCTTCGGTGGGATTGGAGCTGCTCCATACGGCCAGTTTGGTGCACGACGATGTGGTTGACGACAGCGATGAGCGTCGCGGACAAGCCTCTGTGAATGCCGTTTACAACAACAAAGTGGCGGTACTTGCGGGCGACTATCTGCTGTCGACGGCACTTCTGCACGTTTCTTTCACGGGTAATCAGAAGATAGTGCAGTATTTGGCCGAACTGGGACGCACACTGGCGAGCGGCGAGATACTGCAACTGTCGAACATAAACAACCAAACCATTTCGGAAGAGGCTTATTATGAGGTGATAAAGCAGAAAACCGCAGCCCTTTTCGAGGCTTGTTGCGCCATCGGAGCGCTGTCGGCAGGAGCGTCGGACGGTGAGATAGAGGCCGCAAAGCAGTTCGGACAGAACCTCGGCATAATATTCCAGATACGCGACGACATCTTTGACTACTACGATTCGCCGGAGATAGGCAAACCTACGGGCAACGATATGGCCGAAGGCAAGCTCACTTTGCCTGCCATACACGTGCTAATGACCACGCCGGACGACGAGATGCGCGCGCTGGCCGCCAAGGTGAAGGCTCAAACCGTGACCCAGGAGGAGATAGAGCGGCTCGTTGGATTTATTAAGGCCAATGGTGGCATAGAGTATGCCGAACAGAAGATGAACGAACTGCACGGTTTGTGCATGGAATACATCAACAAATCGGTGGCCGATGACGACATAAAAGCAGCTTTGAGTGCATACGTCGACTATGTGATTCAGCGCAGCAAATAAGCAAAAACAGTCGCTTTTGGCTGTGAAAACGATGCGGGGCTTTGCCACAAATGGTGTGACAAAGCCCCGCATC
>CAVKVO010000279.1:0-2997 GCA_963659575.1 Prevotella sp. CAG:1031 | reverse complement strand
ACCCCTTTGCGACAGACGCTTGCGAGGCGATTAAGACTATTTAAGAGGTGGTTTTGGGGATGTCCGAGAGGTTGAATGGAATTGTTCAAACGATGGTCTAAGACTATTCAACCGTTAGTCTTAGACCATCCCTAAAGTCGTTATTGCTCCGCCTTACCTAATGTTTCTTCTTAGCGAGAAGTCGAAGCGCAGTCCGCCTTCGGGCTGGTTGGCCACGGTTATGGCGCCGCCGTGAAACTGCACTGCATTCTTCACTATGGCGAGACCGAGTCCTGTGCCACCCATTTTGCGGCTTCTGCCTTTGTCCACACGGTAGAACCGCTCAAACAGTCGGGGCAGATGCTGGGCAGGAACACCGTTGCCATTGTCGCAGAACATGAAGTGCCACGTGTCGTCTTCGCCCTCGCAGGCAGTCAGTGTGGCGGTTGTTCCCTCGCCGGCATAGGCTATGGCGTTGTCAATGAGGTTGCGGAAGATGCTGTACAGGAGCGACTGGTTGCCGCGCACGGGCAGACTGCCGGGCAAACGGTTGACGAAAGTCATGTTCTTGCGGCGGAAATCGAGTGCCGTTTCCTTGGATATCTGGTCCACAATCCGCGCGATGTCCACCATTTCCAGACTGTTCAGCTCCGGTGCATCGTCGAGACGGTTGAGCGTGGAGATGTCGCCAAGCAGACTGGTGAGCCGTTGGCTTTGGGCAAAACAGCGGTCAAGAAACTGCTTACGCTGCTCTTCGTCCAGTCGGGGATTGGTGAGTATGGTTTCCAGATAGCCCTGTATGCTGGCCACAGGAGTCTTCAGTTCGTGCGCAATGTTCTGCGTAAGCTGGCGTTTCAGCACGTTCTGCTCCTCCTTAGTCTTCTGCAGACGCTTGTAGATCTTGATGATATGCTCCGAAATCTCGCCCAACTCGTCGGCAGGGAAGGCCACAAGGTCTTCGGTGTCGAGGCTTTCGTTGCGGTCAGCCCGCTGCGCAAATATCCTCAACTTGGTCACATTGGAGTCGAGACGCTGTATGAAGCGGTAGAGAACGCCCGTGAGCAGCACCACCACAGCCAGGGCGAACCACAGGAAGTGCTGGTCGGCGCGCAGAGAGTTGGCCAGTCCGCTGTCGTAGGGCAAGGCACTGCGTATTACAACACCGCCGCCTTCGGGGAAGTATGTGGCCGAATAGAAGAAGTCGCCGCCCACACTCTCGCTGCTGCGGCTTATGTCGTAGCCCCGTCCTGTGGCCAATGCCTCGCGTATCTCCTTGCGCTGTATGTGGTTTTGTATGTGGTCGTAGTCCTTACGCTTGTTGTCGTAGAACACATTGCCGCGCTTGTCGGTCATGGTGATGCGCACATGAGTGAGCGGATGGCTGCGCAGGAAGTCGTCAACGGACTTCTCGCTCCTGCCGTCGCGCAAAATGTGTTCGTAGAGCTGCGAGTTGTAGGTCTGAAGACGGAAGTTGAGCGTGTCTATCTTGTATTCCTTTTCGCGTATCTGCTGAAAAACGATGAACAATACGGCAAACACGAGAAATATAGCAAGCACGCTCCAGAACATTCTCCGTCCGAGTGTGGTCTTGTTCATAGGCTTTTCCTTTCTATATATAAAGGTATATAGTAAAAATGTCGGCGGCAGATTCGCTCGCCGAAGCGTGCGGTTAGGCTATGCGTCGAAGAAATATCCGAAGCCCAACCGCGTGACTATGCACTTTGAGAAGCGCCCTATCTTCTTGCGGAGACGGGTGATGTTGACGTCAACTGTGCGGTCGAGCACAAGCACGTCCGACGGCCAGATGCGGTCGATGAGTTCTTGACGGGAGAAAACGCGTCCCTTTTCGGCAAGCAGAGTGTGCAGTATCTCAAACTCGGTCTTGGTGAAAGGCACCGTTTCGCCGTCGATACTCACCGTCTTGCTGCTGAGATTGAGCTCCAGTCCCTGGTATCTGAGCACGGTCTGTTCCTCACTTGACGGACTGTCCATCGTGCGGCGCAGCACTGCCCTTACCCTTACGAGCACCTCACGTATGGAGAACGGCTTAGAGATGTAGTCGTCTGCACCGAGGTTGAAGCCCGTCACGGTGTCGTTTTCGGTGTCACGGGCAGTGAGAAAGATTATCGGCAAAGCCTTGGTTGCACCGTCGCTCTTCAGTTTTCGGGCGAAAGCGAAGCCTGACATGCCGTCCATCATCACGTCGAGCAGCAACAGATTGAACGAAGGCAGGTCGAATGTCATTGCCTCCTCAGCCGAATTTGCAGTCTCAACGGTGTATCCTTCAGTCTCAAGATTGAACTTGAGTATTTCGCAAAGGTCGTTTTCATCGTCTACGACGAGTATCTTGCAGTCTTTGTTTGCCATTGTGAAGTCGTTTTCCTTATTTCTTCGATTGCAAAAGTAGACATTCCTTTCTACATAACTAATTCAATGTTGTTACAATTCAGTTACACAAAGATTAGCAGATGTCGCTCCGAAGATGTTAATACTGTTCTACAAAGATTAGCGAATGTGGCTTTGAAAGTGTCGTGACGCGGCGGTTTTACTCGTGGTGATACGGTTCGCCCTGTATGATGGTGCACGCTCTGTATAGCTGTTCGACGAAGATGAGGCGCACCATCTGGTGGGAGAATGTCATGCGCGACAGGGATAGCTGTTCGTTGGCGCGCGAATAGACTTGCTGAGAGAAGCCGTAGGGACCGCCAATGACGAACACCAGTCGGCGCGCAGTTTGCCTTTTGTGCTCCAACCACCGCGCCAGTTCTACGCTGCGAGGCTCTTTGCCGTGCTCATCGAGCAGGACAACGGTGTCGGAAGGCTGCAACTGATCCATAATCAGCCGTCCCTCCATCTCCTTCTGCTGCTCCTGCGAAAGGTTCTTGGTGGATTTCAGTTCGGGAATGGTCACTACGCTCATGGGCATGTAGTGGTTGATGCGCCCAACGTAGTCGTCTATTCCCGTGGCAAAGAGCTTTCCGTTGGTCTTGCCCACGAGTATCAGTACGGTTTTCATCT
>CAVKVO010000278.1:0-3018 GCA_963659575.1 Prevotella sp. CAG:1031 | reverse complement strand
TAAACGGAATTTATACGGAAGCTTTCAAGGCACAGCCTTTCAGTTTAGATTCCGTTTATATTCCGCGGACAGAAAATCAATCCGCTGAACTTAGACGGAATTTATACGGAGATTTTCAAGGCGCAGCCTTTCAGTTTGAATTCCGTTTATATTCCGCGGACGATTTATCCGTGTGCGACTTTGTGTGATTGTCACGGGTCACCGAGATAATCGAGGATGGCGCATACCTGGCGTGTGGTGAAATACTTGCTGTGGCTGTAGTAGCCGGTGGACTGCAACTCATGCAGGAGCGTTTGGTTGCGGTTGATCCAGCGCATCAGGTGGCACGTGGCCGTACGTGGGTCGCTGTCGGGAAAGTAGAGCATGGCAAGCTCTTGTTTGCTGTAACTGCGGATTTTCATAACTATGTCACTTACGATGTCTAACTATGGCACTTAGCATATCTAACTATGGCACTTACGATGCCTAACTATGGCACTTACGATGCCTAACTATGGCACTTACGATGCCTAACTGTGGCACTTACGTTTCCTTAGTGAAACTGCTCGGGTGGCAACCTGGCAACTGGGTATGTGGTTTCTGTATTCTTCAACATCATGTACTTCACTTTATAAATTGACTTATTGTTTTCCTGCCCGCGCACGTAAGGGTTTATGGAAAAGGGGTGCCACGTTGCCAGGTTGCCACTAGGCAACGGTTACTAGAACGGCGGTGCGTCGTCGGTGTCGGTGTTGAGGATGACACCTTTCTGGTAGGCCTGCATCTCCTCGGCGGTGCGCGACACAACGAGGTAGCCCCGGATGCCGTGGTAGCGCACCCGCTGGAAACCGAGTTCAAAGAAAGCCAGTCCCACTCTCGTGGGGTTCAGTTTCTGACTGATACTGACACCGACAATCTGGATGGCACGTGCGGAAGTCATGAACATGCCGTTCTCTCCATCACGGGGCACACGGAAGTACAACGCCACCAACTCGTGTTCGAGCCTTGGCGTCTCAAACTGACGGTTGTGGCGGTTCAGTTCCTGGATTTCCTCCTTCGTAAACCAAAACCGGAAGCCGCTCCGGTATAGCGCAAGGGCCTGGGCATAGATGCCTTCGTAGTGGAACGGATGGTCGCGTGGCGACACGATGCTCTCCACCTCAAACGGCAGCCAACGGCGGTTGCCTGAGGGGTCGCTCAAGAACTGGGTGTTGTTGCCCGTGCCGCAAAACGAGGCTATGTGTCTGCGGTGCTCATGGAAGTGGGCATAGGCAGCCCGCTCGTCTATCGAGGGCATGGTCACCACCGCCTTGAGCTGGTTCAGCTCCGACGGTCGCATGGTGTCAAGCTCCTCACAACAGACGAGACCGTATTGGGCAAGCGTGAGGAGGTCGTCCTTCGACATACGGTTGGCGTTGGTCTTGGTGTAGAAATACTGCTTCAACGGAGGCGGCAGAAGATAGTTGAACCACGTGGTCTTGAACGAACCCTGTTCACCTATGAGCACCAGTATGACGTTGTTCACCACATCGTCGCTGATCCACGATGCCACCATGCCCACAATCCACTTCATCAGGTAGCGGCGCCACAGCATCTGCTCCTCTTCCCCACCCTTCACACGGACGGTGTCGGCAAGTTCACGGATATAGTCCTTGTCGCCCACAGATAACTCTTTTTTGTCCGCGGAATACTGACAGAACTCAGACGGTGGTTCTTCAACCCGTTCCTCTCCGTTTATGTTCCGTTTTAGTTCGGCGGATGACAGATTGTTCAGATACTCCACGAAGGGATTGAATGTCGGGACGTAGTCGGACTCTATCACACGATACATGTCCTGGATGTTTACACGCATGACGGTTGACATCTGGCTCCAAAGCGAGTTAACGAACCTGTCGTTAACAGGTTTCCAAACATCGGATTTCATATCGTCCGCGGAATTTATACGGAACTCAGACGGAGAGTCTTTTCCGTTTAGATTCCGTTTGAGTTCAGCGGACAGAAACTCTGCACGGGAAGTTATCTCGTTGAATCTGAGTGACACATGACCATCCAGGAAAGACTTTATCTCTTCCACCGAAGCGAACTTCGGCTCGCTCCGCGACTCCTTGGGCGACGAGGTTCCGTGGGACGAGGCATTAGCGAAACAGGAGTTGACCACCTGTTCCGTGTCGGGATAGTCAGCGCCGAACCGCTGCACCGCCCACTTCACAGCCACCGACTTGGAGAACCTGCGCTCGGCCAGGCGGTAACCCACCCGCATGACATACTCGTTGTGGCTGCCACTGCGAAACACGATGTTTGCCTTGGCCAACTGCGGTGCGATGAGCGTGTCGTAGTAGGTCTGTATGCGCTGCATCTGCTTGTCCTCCTTGCTCTGCTTGGCGTAAGCAGCGGATGCCGTGGCTATCTCCTCCGCCGTAAACGGAACGGCGTTGAGGTTGAGATACACCTCCGGGTCGTGAGCCAAACCGCTCAACCGCGTAAGGTTCTTGCACTGCATGTCAGCCTTGCACCCGACAAGCCTCTCGTAGTAGGCGTTGCCGGCGAAGAACGCCGAAAGGTAGAATCCGTTTATGTTCCGTTTAAGTTCATCGGATGAACTATTGTCCGCAGAATCTATACGGAACTCAGGCGGAAGTTCATACTTGAAGATGACACGCAATCCGTTGCCGCTGATGGTGGTGTAGCACATCAGAGTGTGAGGGTCGGCAATAATCTTAGCCTTCAAGCGATTAAGCTCTTCACCGCAACTTAATTCTTCACTCTTCATTCTTCGTTCTTCACTTAAAATGTGATCGAAGTCCACGAGAGACATTCCCGTGAGTCCCGCAATGTTCTCCTTGCTTTTTCCGCCTTCCAGGAGACAGGCCACGGCAAAGAGCAGCGCCTCGTTCTTGAACGTCTTGCTCCCCGTCTGGCGGTACGACAGGGTAAACGCCTTCAGCTTCTCATCGCTCCGGATGATATTTGCCACTTGTTCCAGCGTGCCGCTCACCGGCTGCCTGCTGGTCATGCCATTGAATATACTTATGTTCATAG
>CAVKVO010000277.1:0-3033 GCA_963659575.1 Prevotella sp. CAG:1031 | reverse complement strand
ACACTGCCAGTCCGCCCCAAGCCAGCCAGCGGTGGTGGAAGAAGAACATCACGCCACGCTTGTATTTGCCCATCACGGCGTTGAACGAGGCGTTGTAGGCAGCACGTATGCGGGCGTTGAAGCCCTTCTTGTGGCCGTCCAGAGGATTGCCGTTGGCGTCGGTGAGCAGATTGCCTTTAGCGTCGGTGGCTCCCTCAACGGGTTTCATCATCATGGCGCATAGGGCAGGGCAGAGCGTGAGGGCAGATATCATGGACAGACCTACGGCTGTGGCCATTGTGATACCAAACTGGGTGTAGAAGATACCCGATGTGCCTCCCATGAACGACACGGGGATGAACACGGCCATGAAGACCAGTGTACAGGAAACCACGGCCATACTGACGTCGTGGAGAGCGTCGCGTGTGGCGAGATAGGACGACTTGTAGCCCGCGTCGAACTTGGCCTGAACGGCCTCAACCACCACGATGGCGTCGTCAACCACGGTTCCGATGGCAAGCACGAGGGCAAACAGCGTAAGGATGTTGATGCTGAAGCCGGCCACTGTGAGGCAGGCGAATGTGCCGATGAGCGACACGATGATGGATATGGACGGGATGAGCGTACTCTTGAAGTCCTGCAGGAAGAAGTACACCACGAGTATCACGAGGATGATGGCTATGATCAAGGTTTCGGCCACCTCGTGGATAGATGCGAAGAGGAAGTTGTTGGAGCTGTGCATCTCGATGAACTCGCAGCCCTTGGGCAGAGCCTTCGACATCTCGTCGAGCTTGGCTGAGATGTTCTTGTTCACCTCCGTGGCGTTGGCTCCAGCCACCTGGAAGGTCATAAACGTGACGCCGGGCTTCTTGTCCACCTCGCCGTGGAAACTGTATGACAGTCGGCCCAGTTCCACTTCGGCCACGTCTTTCAGTCGGAGCACTGTGCCGTCGTCGTTGCTTCGGATGGCCATGTTCTTAAACTCCTCCACGCTCTTGAGTCGACCGTGATACTTCAGAGTGTACTGAAACGTGTTGGGCGAAGCCTCGCCGAGCGCTCCCGTAGGAGCCTCAATGTTCTGTTCGCCCAAAACCTGCGTCACGTCAGACGGCTGCAAGTGGTACTGCGCCATGAGGTCGGGCTTGAGCCAGATGCGCATACTGTAGGTGTCGCCAAGTTCCAGCACTTCGCCCACACCGTTGATACGCTTTATTTCCGGCACGACGTTTATGTCGAGGTAGTTGGCGAGGAAGGTTTCGTCATACTTTCCGTCGTTGCTCACCAAGGCACCTATCTGCAAGAAACTGTTTTGCTGCTTCTGCGTTGTCACACCAATCTTCGTCACCTCCGACGGCAGCAGTCCCTGCGCCTTCGACACACGGTTCTGCACGTTCACCGTGGCCATGTCGGGGTCAGTGCCCTGCTTGAAGTATACGTTGATTTGCGCCGTACCCGAGTTTGTGGCGGTAGAGGTGATGTAGAGCATGTTCTCCACACCGTTGATGCTCTCCTCCAGCGGCATGATGACAGACTTCATCACAGCGTCGGCATCGGCACCGGTGTATGTGGCCTCCACGCGCACCGTTGGAGGCGCAATGTCGGGATATTGTTCCACAGGCAGGTTGAACAGGGAGATCAATCCCACCATTACTATCAGCACAGCGACGCATATAGCCATCACTGGGCGTTTGATAAATATATTGCCTTTCATTCTGTTACGATATTGAATGTTGAATGTTAAGTCAGACTTGCTCTAAGGCTATAGAACTCTTCACTTAACGCTCTCTCCTTCCTTGACCATTCCAGCACCTTCGCTCACTATCACATCGCCGGGCTTCAAGCCGCTTTTCACGATGAAGCTTGTGCCGTCGTCGATGCTCTCCACCTCAATGAGCTGGGCTTTGGCCTTGCCGTCAACCACCTTATATACTATGCGCTTGTCCTGCTGCTGCACTGTGGCCGACTGCGGAATTACTATGCAGCCCTTCATCGTTGTAGGGATAATCACGTTGCCCGAACCACCGCTGTTGAGCAATCGGTCGGGGTTGACGAATTCGGCGCGCAGCGTGACGGCACCCGTCTCAGTGTCGATTACACCGCTGATGCTTTCCACCTTTCCCTTGTGGTCGTACATCGACTGGTCGCCAAGCTGTAGCGACACCTCAGGCATGTTCTTTATGGCGGCGTCCTTGGAACCGTACTGGCGCACAAAGGCGAGCAGCTGTTTCTCGGTCATTGAGAAGTAAACATACATCTGCGAGTTGTCGCTCACAGTGGTCAGTGGCTTGGGCATGGATGCGCTCACCAGTGTACCCACACGGTAGGGCAGCACGCCAACCACGCCATTGGCCGGACTCCGCACCTCGGTGTAGGAAAGGTTGTTGCGCGCGTTGGTCACTTGGGCGCGAGCCTGAGCCAACTGTGCCTTTGCCGTAAGGTAGGCGTTCTCGGATGTTTGCAGCGTGTAGGACGATACCACCTTTTGCGCAAACAGTTCCTTGTTGCTGTCGTAGGTCAGATGAGCCGAAGCCAGCTGCGCCTCGGCAGCCTTTTCGGTGGCCAGTGCCGTGGCCAAGGCAGCGCGGTATGGCACTTGGTCGATGACGAAAAGGAGTTGGCCTCGGCTCACCTTGTCGCCCTCACGCACACACAGCCGCTCTATCTTTCCCGATACCTGCGGATAGATGTCGATGTCTTGTTTGCCCTTGATGGAGGCCGAATAGCTGGTTGACAGCTCCTTGTCTGTCTTGCTCACGGTCATCGTTTTGAAACTTGTGGTAGCCACTGTCTGCTCTTGCTTGTTCTCTTTGCAAGATGTTGTCACGAGTGAGAGGCACAGAGCCATACCCACGCATGGAATAATTGTTTTCATTGTCATCATTTTCTTTTTTCTTTCTCCTTTGTGTATATATATCATACGCATGTCCTAAAAACGCTGCAAAGGTAGAAAGGAGTAGGGCAGTAAGGGCAAATCTTTTGCGTACACAATTTTTCAAAAACGGAACATGGATACGTATAAACAAAAACTGTTCTCTTTTTGAACTGTTTCACTTT
>CAVKVO010000276.1:0-3057 GCA_963659575.1 Prevotella sp. CAG:1031 | reverse complement strand
TAAGGGCAAAGCGGGGACGCTTCGCCCACTGCAACTGAGCCGGAATGATACGGCGAGGGCGCCGTACCTCCTATGGGCAGACACTGCGCTAACCAGGCAAAATAATTATCTGCGCAAATGACGCGGTAGGAGGTGCGGCGCCTCGCCGCATCCACAAATCGCTCCGACAGAGCGAAAGACACGCCATCGAGCGTCGATGTGCTTGTGTGCTAAAAGCAGAGGATATATGCAATATGTGCACGAATGATACGGCGAGGGCGCCGTACCTCCTATGGGCAGACACTGCGCAAACCAGGCAAAATAACTATCTGCGCAAATGACGCGGTAGGAGGTGCGGCGCCTCGCCGCATCCACAAATCGCTCCGACAGAGCGAAAGACACGCCATCGAGCGTCGATGTGCTTGTGTGCTAAAAGCAGAGGATATATGCAATATGTGCACGAATGATACGGCGAGGGCGCCGTACCTCCTACAGGCAGACAACTGCGCCAAGGGCAAAGCGAGGACGCTTCGCCCACTACAGGCAGCAAAGACGACTAAACAATGGACTCTATATACAACAAGAAACAACGAAGAAAATATTGATGAAAAAACTCATTTTATTCATTTGCATCCTTGCAACATGTCTCCCCTCCGGGGCTGTGCTAAAGGAAAAGAACCTGGCGTCGACGCTTTCGGTGCTCTGCGCTGAACTGGAAAGCAACTACAAAGAGCAGAAACAGAACATTGCACGATACAGTTCGCGCAGTAACAGTCAGCACGAACAGATGGTGTCGCTGATGCAGAAGAGCGACCAGATAGCCTTGATGCTGTACTCGCAGAAGCAGGACTACACGTTTGACATGACATACGCCTGTCACGAGGCCACCGACCTGTATCGCAAGTTCAGCCAAAAGCGTATGCCGTATGACCAGATTATATCGCGCATCAACACGGAAGTGGCACGGTATGACGCGCTGATAAAGTCGTTGCGAAACATTCCGCCAGGACTCGACCGTCCGGCGATGGCTCCCGGCGACAGTGCGCACAGACCGCAACCGCAGGGGAAGAGTCAGCCCTTTATGCTCGACAAGGCCGGTCAGGCCGACCGTATGGCCTGTCTGCGCTACGCCACCGCACTGCGCAACAACCTGGTGGAGATGCGCACCAACCTGATGAAGGACAACGAGCACTACAAGATGGTGAGCGAGAAGCTGAAGAAGATGAACGACTATGCCATGCAGCGCTACAACGTGATACAGCACAGCATATTCGTGAACGGCGACGACAACTATCTGGAGATACTCGGAGCGCTGCCGAGAGCCTTTCATGAGGCCAAGGCCGACTTCAGCAGCAAGTATGACACGGAGCAGGTGCACACGGCAGACGGTACGAAAAGGCCGGTGCCGTCGCAGTGGCGCGGTCCGATAGTGTTCGGACTGTCGATGTTTATATTAATGTACATCATCATTGCGGGGTTGTTGAGCAACGTGATTGTGCGCTGGATTGTGCCCAAGCGTTTCCGCACGGAGGAGTTTATGAAGAAGAAGGTGTGCCTGATACTCGCTGCGGCGATGATAATATTCGCCGTTTCGGTGATGATTGCGCGCACGTTTATGTATCACAACTTCTTCCTGATGGCATCCAAACTGCTCATTGAGTATGCCTGGTTGCTGGCGGCGATATTCGTGTCGCTGCTGATACGTCTGACCGGCGACCAGATAAAGAGCGGTTTCCGCATATACACGCCCATTATGCTCATGTCGTTCATAGTGATATCGTTCCGCATAATGTTCATTCCCAACAGCACGGTGCAACTGATATTCCCCCCGATACTGCTGCTGTTTACGCTGTGGCAGTGGAACGTGATATCGCGCCACAACGACAACATTCCGCGCTACGACATATTCTACACATGGATTTCGCTCCTGATAATGATTGTGTCGACCGCGTCGGCATGGTATGGCTACACGCTGCTCTCGGTACAGGTGTTGATATGGTGGATGTTCCAGTTGAGTTGCATACAGACCATCACCTGCATATACGACATGCTGGCGGCATACGAAGAAAAATATCTCGACAAGAAGATATACCGCGCCAAGCTGGAGGCTCAGACGAAGACCAAGCGCAAGCCTGCCGCCGGTCAGGACAAGGGCAAACCGACTGCGCCGAAGGTGAACATCACATACGCCGACCATGCTCCGTATATCAACGTGACGTGGTTCTTTGACCTCATATCGATGGCGGCTGTGCCAATCCTGGGTGTATTCTCGGTGATGTTCTCCATCTGGTGGGCGTCGAGTGTGTTTGACCTGACCGAAACGGTGTTCAAACTCATTGTGACCAACTTCATCAATGTGCCGGGCATCGTGGAGCTGTCGATAGCGAAGATGGTGGCTGTGTTGTCGATGTTCTTCCTGTTCCGCTACTTCAACTATCTGATAAAGTCGGTATACCACAAGTATCGCAAACCGAAGGTGATGGTGAACGGCAAGCCGAACTTCACCCTGGCCAACAACATCATTGCCATCTGCGTGTGGGGACTCTATGCGATAATCTCCATCAAGATGCTCAAGATTCCGTCGACCGCCATATCGGTGATCTCAGCCGGACTCGCCACTGGTGTCGGTTTCGCCATGAAGGACTTGCTGGAGAACTTCTTCTACGGTATCTCGCTTATGACGGGACGTGTGCGTGTGGGTGACTACATCGAGTGCGACGGCATTAGGGGAAAGGTGGACAGTATCACATATCAGTCGACCCAGGTGCTGACAGCCGACGGATGCGTGATAGCGTTTCTGAACAGTTCGCTCTTCAACAAGAACTTCAAGAACATAACGAAGAACCACTCGTATGAGTTGGTGAAAGTGCCAGTGGGTGTGGCCTACGGCGCAAACGTGGAAGAGGTGAGACAGATGCTCGTGGACACGGTGCATTCGCTCATGTGCAAGTCGCGCGACGGTCGAGATATCATCAGTCAGAAGAAGCCCATCAGCGTGGTGTTTGACGATTTCGGCGACAACAGCGTGAATCTCTTCGTGACCTTCTGGGTGCTCGTGGAGGAGAAGTTCGGCATGAC
>CAVKVO010000275.1:0-3074 GCA_963659575.1 Prevotella sp. CAG:1031 | reverse complement strand
CACCATTGGAGGCTTCGATAAACGGTGTGGAAAACATGCAGTATATGACTTCCACGGCCGCTAACAACGGCACATGCACCATAACCATATACTTCAAGCAAGGTTCTGACCCCAATATGGCTGTGGTGAACGTGCAGAACCGTGTGGCTTCGGCTCAAGGGTTGTTGCCAGCAGAAGTGATAAAGAGCGGAGTGACGGTACACAAGACACAAAACTCCAATCTGAAGTTCATCACTCTGTATAGCCCCGATGGTCGTTATGATTCAAAGACATTGACCAACTATATGAAGATAAACATCGAACCACGGCTTTCGCGTATAGCCGGTGTGGGCGAAGTGAATGTTTTCGGCGCCGACTATGCGTTGCGCATATGGCTCGACCCAGCAAAAATGCATGCATACGGACTGGTGCCAGCCGATATTGACAATGCCTTGGCTGCACAAAACCTTGAATCGCCTATGGGAGCATTGGCTGCGGAGTCGGAAAATACTTTTCAATATGTGCTAAAATATCGTGGACGCTACAGCGATGAAAGTGAGTTTCGCAATATCGTGATTAAGGCCACTATTGATGGCGGTGTGTTGCGTCTTGGCGATGTGGCACGGGTAGAGTTGGGAACGGTTGACTACAACATGAAGAGTACAACCAATGGTAAGCCTGGTGCATCGGCAAGCATCACCCAAACGGCTGGCACCAACGCCAACGATATTATCAAACAAATAGATAAGGTGGAAGATGATGTACGCCAATCGCTTCCCGAAGGAATGGTTCTTGAAGACCAGACAAGTGTGATGGACTTCCTTAATGCCTCCATGCGCAATGTCACGGAAACGCTCGTCATAGCCCTCGTGCTTGTGGTGATTGTCGTGTTTGTGTTTCTGCGCGACTGGCGGTCGATGGTCATACCAACAATAGCCATTCTTGTGTCGCTCATCGGTACGTTTGCCTTTATGTATGCCGTAGGCTTCAGTCTGAATTTGCTAACGCTTTTTGCTCTTGTTCTTGTCATCGGAACTGTGGTTGACGACTCCATTGTCGTGGTTGAGGCTGTACAGGCAAAGTTCAGTCAAGGCTGTGAGAGTGCATATCGGGCAACCATAGAAGCCATGAACGACCTGAAGTCGGCACTCATCACCACTACCATTGTCTTTATGGCGGTGTTCATTCCGGTGAGTTTCACGAGCGGAACTACGGGCGTGTTCTATAAAGAGTTTGGACTGACAATGGCTGCTGCCGTAGCCATATCCTTGTTCAACGCCTTGACGCTATGTCCTGCCCTTAGTGCTTTGGTCTTGAAGCGGAAGAAAAAGCCAGTTGAAAACAGACAGAACAAATGGCAGAATGCCTATATGCGCTCAATACTAAAGACAGTAAAGCACCGCAAACTTGTCATGCTTTCATTGTCGCTTTCCATTGTCTTGTTAGCCATTATGATTGCTACGACCAAGACAAGTCTTGTGCCACAAGAGGATATGGGCACTATTGATGTGAACGTGCAGTGTCTACCGGGATATAGTCTTGAGCAAACAAGCAAGGTGATGGACCAAGTGGAAGCCGTGGTTAAAAACATTCCACAAATCAAGATTCATACACGAATAGACGGACGTGACGCGCAACAAAACCAAACATCTTCTGCAGGATTTCTGTCTGTCCGCTTGAAAAATTGGTCAGAGCGTACTGAGCGTGCCGATGACATCGATAGTGTAGTAAACGAGATTTACCGCCGCACGGCTTTCGTCAAAGAAGCTGATGTAAACTGTGCCACGTTGCCCACCATACGCGGTTATGGTTCGGCAAGCGGTTTTGAGCTTTATGTACAGAACCGCTCTAGCGATGACTTCAAGGCACTTTCCGTTGCTACACAAAAATTCATAGATGCCTTGAACAAGCGTCCAGAAATAGGCAAGGTACACTACACATTCAACATGGACTATCCGCAATATTCGGTAGAAGTGGATGCTGCACGATGTATGATGAAGGGTGTGTCGCCCAAGGATGTACTCACCACCATGTCTGCCTATATAGGCGGTGACTATGCCTCGAACATCAACAAGTACACCAAACTCTATCGCGTGATGGTGCAATCGGAAGCGGCAGACAGGCTCAATGAGAAGGCATTGAGGAATATGTTTGTGAGAAGTTCTGACGGAACGATGTCGCCATTGAGTGAATATGTGGCACTGAGAAAAGTGAATGGAGCCGAATATCTGACACACTTCAACCTTTTCCCTTCCATCCGCATAAATGGAACTGCCGCTGCAGGCTATAGTTCTGGACAAGCCATACAGGCGATAAGCGAAGTGGCTGCACAAACGTTGCCAAAGGGTTACGGCTACGAGTTGGGTGGATTGTCGCGTGAAGAATCGTCGCAAGGCAACGCCACCATTGTAATATTGGCCATAAGCATTGTGTTCATCTACATCATACTTTGCTGCCTCTATGAAAGTCTGCTCATACCGTTTGCCATAATCCTTGTCGTTCCGTTCGGCTTGTGCGGAAGTTTTCTTCTGTCCTTGCAGTTTGGCATAGACAATAGTATCTATATGCAAATAGGTCTTGTTATGCTCATTGGCATGTTGGCTAAGACTGGCATACTCTTGACCGAATACGCAACGGAGCGGCGTAAGACAGGTGAATCAATCATTCATGCCACACTCTATGCCGCCGCTGTGCGTTTGCGTCCTATCGTTATGACGGCAAGCGTCATGATAATAGGAATGTTGCCACTGATGTTTGCCCATGGTGCAGGAGCAAGAGGCAATGTAGCTATAGGCACTTGTGTTGTTGGCGGAATGGTTGTTGGAACAATAGCCATACTCTTCTTTCTTCCTGTTCTCTATTGCATTTTTGAAACTTTGGAAGAGAATATGAGGCATCGAAAATAAAAGATGTCTGGATATAGGTTGTCAATACTCTATCTTGATGTACTTCTAGGGTGGTTCTATAAATTAGCTTTGGCCGACTTTGGAATTATTTTCGAGAGCAAAGTGTAAGTGAACGAAAGAGCAATGCGGGCATTGAGATTGAGAGAACTGGCACTTTGAACCGAAAAGAAACCAAAAGACGGCAAAACG
>CAVKVO010000274.1:0-3112 GCA_963659575.1 Prevotella sp. CAG:1031 | reverse complement strand
CGCTCTTGCGAGCGATGGGATCGCCGAGGGCGGCGACCCTCCTAAGTTTGCCAATAGGCCAAGGGCGCAAGGAACGCAGCGCCTACTACAGGCAGAAACAAGCGCAGCGATTCTTCATTTTCAAAAAACCAAAGCCCCACCGCTTGGCCGAACGACGACCAAACGGTGGGGCTTTATCGGATAACGGTTCAATGAACCGACACTTTCTACTTCCGCACCACTTTCTTCACAGCGTGTTTGCCTTTCACGATTCGCAGGCCGGAGCCTTGGGGATTGGCTATGCGGCCACCGGCGGTGTATTCCGTAGCGTCGGCATCGGAGGAAATGGTGGTGGACTCGATGCCAGCGGCAATCTCCTCGTCGGCACCCTCGATGGGCATGGTGACGGCATCGGTGGCGTCAACCACGGGCAACTTGGTCACTGTGGTCAAGCTGGCACCGAAACTGGTGAGTTTGGGACGGTTGCTGGAAGTGACACGCGTCCAACCGTTGTTCTGAAGCACATAGTAGCCCACGCGGGCAGACTGCGAAGTCTTGAAGTTGCCGCGCAACTGAAGGTCGGTGGTACTGGCTGAAGAGACAGCCTCACCCGTTTCGTGGAACCAAGCCTCATCGCCGTCGGTCAAACGGTAGATGCAAGGCACTCCGGCCTCAGCCCTTTCCACCTCCTCAAGCACAAGGTTCTTATAGTCGGACGTGATGCCAGCCAACTGATAGAGCTTGACGTTGGGCGATGCGGTCATGTCATAGGGCAGACAGATTGTGCTCCACTCACCGTCGGCCGTTGTGCGACGATAGACGGGAGTGCGCTTCAAGCTGAAATCGGTGGCAGCCCACCAACCCTCGCGGTTGTCGCCCTGAGCGTCTTTCACTCCAAACTCGTGCCAAGAACCGTCGGTGGCGTTCTGCTTGGAGCCTACGAAACCGATGGTAAGAGTTTCACCTTCGTCAACATATACGCCGGATGTGGAGAGCGTCTGCCACTTGCTCTCATTGTCTACAGTGGGCAGGTCGAGATAGTCGGCTGTAAGAGTCGGTGTAACCACGGTGTCGCCAGAGAGAACGAGATAGCCGTGCTGGTCGGACAGACAGAGAAACTCCGTGGCGGCCTTGCACTCCATGGAGTAAAGTCCGTGGGTCATCTTGGCGATGTCCTGCTTCACCTCCATCGTCTTGCCACTGCCTTCCGTGGCCGACACTCCGCTCCAGAAAGCCTTCCAGCAGGGTTTGCCGCCCAGAGTGGCCACCTTCTGCTCACCTCCGGTGTAGGTGCCGCACTTTGTTTTCCAGTTGAGAGTACCTGCGTTGAAGGCCGGCGAATAGACCACGCCGTCGGTGTAGACACTGGTTTGGCACTGGTCGACGACCTCAGCCAGTTGGTTGGCAGCGGTGAGAGTCTCAGCTGCGGTAGTAGCTGCTGAAACAGCGTCGAGAGCCTGCTGCACGAGTTCGTAGCCGTCGGCTTTTATGCGGACAAGCTGTTGCGCCTCGCTGACATTGGCCTCAATCGTGGCCTTTTGGTTGTATGCTTCAAGCACGTTGTCAACCACGGTCTTCAGAGCGAGATAGGTCTCGGCGTCAGTGCCCGTGGCGGCTGCAACGGCGGAATTGAGTTCAGAAACAAGGCGGTCGTTGCCCTTCAGATAGTCGGCAGCCAGTTCGGCACGATGGCGCAGCTGCACGATTCCGTCGGCATAGGCTTCCTCGGGAGTGTCGAACACCCGGCAGAGAGTGACCTTGTCTATCTGCGAAGCCGCATTCAGATAGTAGCAGTTAAAGATGGCCTTGCTGTAGTGTCCGGCGTTTACCTCATAGCTTGACGAGCCCCAAGCATTGGCGGGCACGGTGACGGCAGCTGTGGAGTCGGCATTCTCACCGGTTTCGCTCAAGTAGAGATAATGGAGAGCGGAAGCACTGCTGCGGGAAGAGTTTACATAATAATAGTCGGCTCCCGGAACCACATCCACCACAGTGCGGAGTGCTCCGGCCTTGTCCTTGCCTGCGTGGGAACGAGCCTGGAGATAGGCTCCACCGTCGATGCTTCCCACGGGAACGACAGCGAAATCGGGCAGCGAAACGGGTTCGCCGAGACCGTTTGTCCAGCCCTCAGTGCCAAGGTCGAAGTCGCCGTTGGCAAAGAGGTTGCCGCCGAGATAGCGTTGCTGACCATTGTAGGTGACTGTTTCGCCCACCTCATGGTCGAGCGATATGGCAGCCACG
This sequence comes from Prevotella sp. CAG:1031, assembly GCA_963659575.1. Classification (GTDB taxonomy): domain Bacteria; phylum Bacteroidota; class Bacteroidia; order Bacteroidales; family Bacteroidaceae; genus Prevotella. The sequence continues at coordinate 892 of CAVKVO010000274.1, read as the reverse complement.
GCACGGGTGTAGCGGTCTTTGTCCTTGCCGTCGATGACGTGGATGCGGTAGTAGGCACCGTCAACCACAGTGGAGTCTACATAAGAATAGTCGGAAAGTCCGCCTTGCTGGTCCACTTCGGCCAACTGAACCCACGAACCGCCGTCAACCTTGCGCTCCACATATATGGCGTAGTTGTTCTCGCCGTTGTAGTTTTTCCATGTGAGCGAGGCTATGCCCTTAGACTTGGTGTACTCCACGGAGAGCTGGTCGGGGTCTTTCATAGTGGCCTTGACGGCAGGCACCACGGCATAGCGCTCGTCGTAGCCCACAGCCGAAGGTTTGTCGGCATAGTACTGTCCGGCCTTGGTCAGACGACCGTGGTCGTTGTCGTACACCTTGCGGCAGTTCTGCACCCAGTTGTATATGGCGTAACGCTCCAGCCACGGGGTAGACTCCAGACCGTCGACGATGGGATTGAGGTGCTGAGCGAGAATGTCTTCGTTGGCGTCGCTGTAGTCGGTGTCGCTGCCAGGCCAACCAGTCCAGTTGGCACCGTAGTTCATCTCGGTGATCCAGATGGGACGGCGAGTACGGTTGTGGACACCGCTAAGGAAACTGTACCAACTGCTCCAGTCGTTGTATCTGTAAGCGTGGACGGCGATGAAGTCGCAGCGCCATCCGCGGGCGTCGATGGAGTCGATGAACTCATAGAGCCATGAGTAGTTGCCCGACACTGCGGGCGATCCCAAACGGCGACCAGTGGCCATCATCTGCGGCCATGTGGCCAATACTTCAGCCACAGAGTTCACGTGCTCCCTTGAGTCGGAGGTGTTCTCCGGCTCGTTGTTGCCGAGGATGTTGGCCGACGTGCCGTTGTTGCCCACATCGGTTATGCCCGGCCATCCCTCAT
>CAVKVO010000273.1:0-3140 GCA_963659575.1 Prevotella sp. CAG:1031 | reverse complement strand
ATGTCGATGCTCCACGAGGATGGCGTGGCTGCGTTTGCCATTGTGTGCTACCTTTTCCCCATCATATTCTCAATCGACAACGCCGTGGCGCAGTCGGCTCAGCCCATCATCAGCTACAACTATGGTGCAGGCAAAGAGATGCGTGTGAGTCGTGCCCTTAGGGTGGCTGTATACGCCGGACTGCTTTGCGGACTGTGTGTATTGCTGCTACTCATTGTGGGCGACAGATTCATCGTTGGAGCTTTCCTTCGTCCCAGCGAACCTTCATACGACTTGGCTGTAAAGGGACTGCCGTGGTTTGCCACCTGTTCGCTGTTCTTCGCCCTCAACGTGGTGTTCATCGGCTATTATCAGAGCATCACCAAGGCCAAGCGGGCAATGGTGTTCACCATGCTCCGCGGCATAGTGTTCTCAGTGTTGGGCTTCATGGTGCTGCCCAGAGTGCTTGGCGTTGTGGGACTGTGGACTGCCATTCCTGCGGCTGAGGCACTCACAATGGTAATCATTATTTTGACGGTGAAGAATGTAAAGAGATGACAGGACTCTCAAAGTATTTCTTGACAGAAAAGGACCAGCAACTAAGTCACATACATCTTATTTTAGGCTAAAAAAGCGAAAAAGGATGTTTACAGATTATCGGTATTGATTTAATTTGCTACCTTTGTGAAGTATACTGTAAACTTTTAAAACCGAAATAACTATGGAAGATAACGCACAGCTCATAGCCCAGTGTGAGGCTAAGGCAAAGCAATGGCTAAGTCCTGCTTTCGATAGCGAAACGCAAGACGCAGTGAAGAAAATGATTGAAGCCCAGGACAAGACCGACCTTATAGAGAGTTTCTACAAGGACCTGGAGTTTGGTACTGGCGGACTCCGTGGCATCATGGGCGCCGGAAGCAACCGCATGAACGTATACACCGTGGGCATGGCTACGCAAGGTTTTGCCAACTATCTGAAGAAAAACTTTGCAGGACGCAAGGACATCTCTGTTGTGGTGTGCCACGATTGCCGCAACAACAGCCGCCTCTTTGCTGAAACCGTTGCCAACATATTCTCGGCAAACGGCATCAAGGCATACTTGTTTGACGATATGCGCCCCACTCCGGAGTGCTCTTTCGCCATTAGATACTTGAAGTGTCAGGCCGGTGTGAACGTTACGGCAAGCCACAACCCGCGCGAATACAACGGATACAAGGCTTACTGGGAAGACGGAGCACAGGTGCTCGCACCGCACGACACTGGTATCATCGACGAGGTGAACAAGGTGAAGGTGGAAGATGTGAAGTTTGAGGGCGACAAGAGTCTGATACAGATCATCGGCAAGGAAATAGACGATATCTATCTCAACCAGATTAAGGGCATCTGCATAGATCCCGAAGCCATCAAGCGCCAGAAGGACTTGAAGATTGTCTACACTCCGCTGCACGGAACGGGCATGATGCTCATTCCGCAATCGCTGAAGTTGTGGGGCTTTGAGAATGTTCACTGCGTGGAAGAGCAGATGGTGAAGAGCGGTGACTTCCCCACAGTTAAGTCGCCCAACCCCGAAAACGGTGAGGCTCTGACACTGGCATTGCGCGACGCAAAGGCCATCGATGCCGACATCGTGATGGCCAGCGACCCTGATGCCGACCGTGTGGGCATGGCTTGCAAGAACGACAAGGGTGAGTGGGTGCTCATCAACGGTAACCAGACTTGTCTCATCTTCCTGTGGTACATAATAACCAACCGCAAGGCAAAGGGATTGATGAAGGACAACGACTTCATCGTGAAGACCATCGTTACCACGGAAGTGATACGCAAGATAGCTGAAAAGCAGCACATCGAGATGCGCGACTGCTACACTGGCTTCAAGTGGATTGCACGCGAGATAGCTCTCTCAGAAGGCAAACAGCAATACATCGGCGGCGGTGAGGAGAGCTATGGTTTCCTCGCACAGGACTTCGTGCGCGACAAGGATGCTGTTTCGGCTTGTTCGCTGCTCGCAGAGATTTGCGCCTACGCCAAGGACAACGGCAAGAGCCTCTACGACCTGCTCATGAACATCTACATGGAGTACGGTTTCTCAAGAGAGTTCACCGTCAATGTGGTAAAACCGGGCAAGACTGGAGCCGACGAGATAAAACAGATGATGGCAGACTTCCGTGCCAACCCTCCGAAGGAGCTTGGCGGAAGCGAAATCACTGTGTGGAAAGACTATCAGACACTGGTGCAGACCAACGCCGACGGCACAACAACCAAACTGGACATGCCCACTACAAGCAATGTGTTGCAGTGGTTCTGCGGCGACGGCACCAAGGTGAGTGTGCGTCCGTCGGGCACAGAGCCTAAGATCAAGTTCTACATCGAGGTGAAAGACACATCAATGAAGTGCGCCGGATGCTACGAACGTTGCATGAAAGACGCTGAGAACAAGATTGAAGCAATCAAGAAGTCGCTGAATCTGTAAGCGATATCCAACAAAAGGGTGGTTTCAAATACCGCTCTAAACATACTTGAACAGGAGGTGAATGCCAATCACAAATGGCATTTGCCTCCTGTTCTTTTTGTGCGCCACTTTCAGCACTCCTTGCGCTCTGTTTTTTTGTGCGTAGTACTGTTGTCAATGTTTGGGCGACTTGGTGTTTTTACTGTTTTTTATGTATATTGCCAACGTGTAATCTAAATCCGAAACTTGAGTAGTGTTTATAGACCCGATGAAGAAAAAGACTTGGCAATTTTTGCCCGATTTTTGTGTTTTCGTTTCTGAAACCGCTGTTTCGGAAACGACGGTTTCGGAAATATTGATATGCAAATCAGGCAGTTATGGGCTTCTTCGGAAGAGAAAACGAGTTGCAGGAGATAATAAAAAGGGCAAAAAGCAGACGTAAAATATAAGTACCGAAAATTGAAAGTATTGATTTCATACATTCTTGCTGCCATTTCATACAAGCAGCCTATTGCTTCCATTGAAGCCTGGAAGTAAAGCTATACCTTTGCCAAAAAGGAATTATGAAAAAGAAACTGTTGATATTCGTTTTGGTGATTGGCGCACTGCTGGTTTGTATCCCATTTCTTCCACCTATATATAATAGGTTCACGAAGCCGTTTTACAAAAGTTATGTCGATGCCAAGGAGTGGTATGGCAAGGTGGATTGTGA
>CAVKVO010000272.1:0-3140 GCA_963659575.1 Prevotella sp. CAG:1031 | reverse complement strand
CATTTGCGCTAAGGGGTCGGCGAGGACGCCAACCCTCCTGCAACTGCGCACATGACTTGACTTTATCTCCTACCCTGCGCACATGAATTCTTCACTCTTCGTTCTTCACTCTTCCCTCAATTTGATTCTTCACTCTTCGTTCTTCCCCCTTCACTCATAAAGAGCTACATATCAAACTCGTGGGTGCCGCCGTCCTCGAAGTCCTTGACTACGGCATCGAAGCCGGAGCCACCCTTGCGGGAAGGAATCTTGATGCTGTCGGCATCGAGTTCTACCGTGATGACACCTCCCTTGTAGCGGCGGCGCACCTGGTCGGTGACGTCGAAGACGAGGGTGGAGTCGTTGCCGTTGTTGAACTGCACATTGACATCCATATAGTGGCGCAAGCCGTCGTTGACCGTTTCGGTGGCACGACTGCCATCGATGTTGCACATGCCGAAGGTGGTGAGTCGCCCGCCGGCGATGTCCACACTCTCCCCCTTCATGTTGCAACCGGTCTTGAAGCGCACGTAGTAGTGTACCGTTACCGCGTCGGACCCCGCCACACCGTTGTTTACCGTCACACTGCGCGCCATGCCCGAGAGATTGGCGTTGCCGTCCACACCGGTTATCTTGCCGTTGTTGTGGTGGATGATTACCTGCGTGAGGTAGATGTAGGTCACGGGGCGCAGCGTCATGCTCAGCTCACGCACCCAGAGGTCGCGACTCTCGTCGTAGGTGAACCCGTCGAGGTTCTTGTTTATCTCCACCGCCTGAGTGTAGGCACTGAAGAGCTGTTCGGGCTGATAGAACGACCGCGTGTAGTGCGGAGCCTGATAGTGCGCGGAGTTCATGGTCTGTCCGGTGTATGCCGTGACGTAGTCGAGCGAGGTCTGTTCGTCGATGCGCAGACTCTGTATGCCGTCGCTGGTGACGATGTCGTTCCATGCGAGAAGGTCCCAGAAGCCCCAGTCGAACGGTGCCGAATAGTTGTAGCCGTCGATGATGTCGGAGAGCACACTCGTGTGCGACACGTATGCCTCATTTCCGGTGTAGTAGCGGCGTATCTGGAAGATAGACGGTTTGGTGTAGCCAATATCTCCAAAGAGCTGCTGGTCCTGTTCGTCCCAACCGTAGTACCACTCCGACTGCCAGTCGTAGCGGCCCTCGGTGTCGACGTTGTAGTCCCAGAACACGTCGAGCTGCAGTTCCACCACAGGCAGGTTGGTGACGATGGTGCCCGAATAGTCGAGATGCAGGTCAGGCTTGCGCTCGCATCCCACGAGCACCGCGCCCAACGTGAACAGTGCGGCCACCGCCACAGCTGTTGTATATCGTGCTGAATGCAGTATGTTCATCGCAGTACCTCCCAACTTTTAAGACTCACGCCACTCTTTGCGCGACGGCGATAGAGCAGGTCGTAGGTGAGGGTGATGCCCACGCGAGTGGGACCGAACCATGTGAACGAGTGCTGGCGCTTCTTGAAGAGGTTGCCAAACTTGTCCCACTTGTAGTAGTAGAGGTCGTCGTGACGCTCGGGATAGAGCACGCTCTCATACTGGTAGGGGTCGTACTTGGTGAAGAACACTCCAAACTGCGCCCCGAACTCCAGTCGCCAGTGGCCTTTCTTGGTGAGCGGCAACACATAGCCGAAACCGAGACCGCCACCAACGCCCTCGCCTTCCCAACCGCGGTTGGCGTCGAAGCACACTCCGAAGAGTCCCATGTTGGCGTAAGCCTGTGCGTACCATCCCTTGTAGGCGGCACCCTTGCCGTAGCCGGTGTGCTCTACCCCACCGTTGCGGAAGTAGTAGCGGGCCTCCAACTGGTAGTTGCGCACCTGGAAGTACTTGTGCTCACTGTAGTGCTGCCACCAAGGGCAGTCGAACGATGCCCCGAAGGTGAAGTGCCCGTGCAGCGGATAGTATTCCACGGCGATATTGGGTATGGGGCAGAAGCGGTCGTAGCCCGGTACGTAGGCGAAGTCGAACAGGAGATTGGTCTTCACCGAGAGCAGTTCCCTGCGCGGCAGACGCAACTCCGGGGCGATGTTGACCGTGATGTCGGGCACGGTAAGAACCTCGTTATTCAAAGAACTCTTCCATACGGAGTCGCCCGGTATGGTCTTAGGACTAACATCCACATACTTCTTGAAGAAGAGCACCACGCGTGCGGCACGCATCTCGGGGAAGTATTCCTTGAGCAGCCTACTCCACAACGCCTTGTTGTCCATGGCCATGAGCGTCTCCTTGAGCTTGGCCTGATCTGTGGCGATGTACTTGTCCACCACGGCTGCCACGCGGGCGTAGTCTCTGTCCTTGCGCTCCTTCATGAGCATGAGCAGGTAGAGATAGTCCTCCGGTATCTCGTTGACCTTGAGTTTGTTGCCCACTGGATAGGCGGATTTCTCCTCAATGAGTTTGAGCAGCGCCTTGCTACGCAGTCCACTCAGTGTCTTGTTCCATCCGTAGGGGCCTTCGGGCGACGCTGCACCGCGAAGCACCATTGCCTCAAGGGCGTATTCCTTGTTGTTGAAGTATGGTATAATCTCATCTATCAGTTCTTTCCTAAACGCCGAATTTTCGGGTATTGTGTATTTGTTTACGGGGAACACTACCTTTCTGGAGATCTTGTAGAACAGGGAATCGCTCATGTCCACGCTGCGCACACTGTCGCTGAGTACCACTACATAGGGATACTTTTCCTCCATTGTTGCGGCTTTCACCCCTGTGAAAGACAACGTCAAGGCTACGAGCAATACCTGAAAACGATTCACCAAAATGTAGTATTTATAATCTTACCCGTTGTTGCTTACCATAGATAGTAACTACTTATCGGGGACAAAGATACAACTTTTCTGATACATAGAACACTTTTTATGTATATTTTGCAAAGAAATATGCGTTGCATCAATGCAAAACTCGGAAAGACCCTGAGGGAACAATAATGGGAAGACGGGGAGACTTACTTTTGGATTTATTTGAAGACAAAAACCGGAAAAACTCCCTGTGGCGGGCAAAACTCTCATTCTTCGAGTTTTTTTGATGGTGTTTGTCTGTGCATCGCTTACGTAAGCAAGCTTACGACGCGCTGCACAGACAAACACCATCAGTGCCGTTCCGGCACTTGCCCACCACAGGGCGATAAACCACGCCTTCGGC
>CAVKVO010000271.1:0-3153 GCA_963659575.1 Prevotella sp. CAG:1031 | reverse complement strand
TTTGACCCAAATCCTATGCATATTTTTCGACCGTTGCAACATATTGTATATCAAACAGTTGCAAAGGTGACTTTCGGAAGAATCTTTACAGATGTACTTGTGAATAAAATGGACAAAATTTGAGTAAAGAGTGAAGAACGAAGAGTGAAGAATCTATGTGCACAAAGGGGCGCGCACAAGGCAAACTTAGTGGGCGAAGCGTCCTCGCTTTGCCCTTGGCTTATTGGCAAACTTAGGAGGTACGGCGCCCTCGCCGTATCATTCGTGCTAAAACGTTACTCTTTCGCTCTTACGAGCGATGGGATCGCCGAGGGCGGCGACCCTCCTAAGCCTTCCAACTGCGCTAAGGGCAAAGCGAGGACGCTTCGCCTACTACAAGCAGAAACAGGCGCAGCTCAGAGGCGCAGCCTCGTTTTATTCGTTTTAGACGTTTTATTCTCAAAAGCATGGTTCTCGTTTTCGTCCAAGCCGATAGGCGTTTTATTAGAAGAGGTTGCAATAGAGTTGTCTCTCATTGTCTCTATTGTCGTTTATAAATGATACGCCGAGGGCGGCGTACCTCCTACTAGCAACGCATAATCAAAAAGTCCCTGCAAGGTGTTAGCTTACAGGGACTTTGTCTTCTAAACGATTGATTATTCCGTAATTTTCTTTACTTCTTAATCTTTACGTTGACGACGCTTCCGTCACTCATCTTGCGGCTGACGATATAGAAGCCGCCTTTGAGCGGACTGCTGATGCGCTGACCTTGCAGGTTGTAGTAAGTCTCGCTCACTGTTTTGGTATCTGTAGCTAGGGTTGACTGTACACTTTCAATGTCCGTGGTTTGAGCAGCCTCACGCACACCGGCGTGCACTCCGTAGTAAGCAGGTTTGGGATTCATATTGCCGTCGTAGAGCAGCGGACTACTTCCCGTGCGCCATGTCATGGCATCGGTCAGGCCCCATACCAACATACCGTTGCAGTTGTCAGAACTCATGGCAACTTTCGTGATGTTGTAGAAGTCCTTGGCCTGTTGCAGACGATTGTCCTCGGTGTCGGTCATGCCAAGGTCGAGTTCGGTGATGATGCAACGCAATCCGATGGCGTTGAAGCGATCCATGGTAGCCTTCAGCTTGGCGGCATCCACATTGCCCACGTCGAGGTGGCACTGCAATCCCACACCGTCGATGGGCACACCACTCTCCTTCAGGTGTTTGGCAAAGTTGTAGAAAGCTTCAGCCTTGGCCTGTCCCTGAAACTCCACGCCATAGTCGTTGAGGATGAGTTGGGCATCGGGATCGGCCTCATGCGCCCACTTGAACGCCTGTGCCACATAGTCTTCGCCGGCATAGTTCCAGATGGAAGCAGAGCGCAACTTGTATCCGTTCGGGTCTGTGCGCACGATAGACTGGTCGTCGTCGAGCACCTCGTTGCACACATCCCATTCGGCCACCTTGCCCTTCCAGTGAGTCACCACATTGTCTATATGGTTTTTCATGATGTCGAGCAACTCCTGCTGGGTGAATTTCTTGTCGTTCTTCTTGCCGTCGGCGCTCACCCAAGACGCCACCTGAGAGTGCCATACAAGGGCGTGACCCCTCACACGGAGGTTGTGCTTTTGGGCAAAGGCCACCACACGGTCGCCGTTGTAGTAGTTGAACTCACCCTGCGTCGGTTCGGTGGCGTCGAATTTCATCTCGTTTTCGCACTCCACCATATTGAACTGCTGGACGAACAACTTCGTCTTTTCGTCGTCCTCATCGTCTACATTCATCTTGCCGTCGTAGATGGAAACGCAGGCGCCGATGTATTTTCCCGCCTGCTCGGCATAGGTGCGCAACGGTGTGGTGTCTTGTTTCTCCTTGTCCACATCGAGGAAGGTTTCGTCTTGCTTGGAATCCTCTTCAGCGTCTTCGGTCCATTCGCCTTGTCCGCCATATTCGAGCGAGGTCACGCAAGCTTCCAACACATAGGTGCCGTCAGGCAGTTGTCTCTCGCTGGTTTCCCAGGTGTACTGTTTGGGATAGCGTATATCAAACTCCAAACCCTCAGATTTCGACGCATAGGAAATCAACTCCAGCTTGTCGCCCACGTTGAGTTCCGGTTTGCTGGTCAGTTCGATATATACGCGCGGCTTCTCCTCAGACTCCGAAAAATCCTCCATCTTTGTGTTGAGCGTGATGTTGCCGTCTACATGGAGCCGGTCGTAAGTGCTACTGTCGGTCACTTCAAACTTGATTTTCGACTTAGGGTGAACCACGAGGTTGGGCTTCACGCTGGTGGCGAAATTCTTGAGAGTGAGTGTACCGATGCCGTCGTCGCCAGGAGAGAGTGTGCCGTAGAGGTCAACGGTGGAGCCTACGCTACCTATGCCACCCAGACATCCATTGGTCATTACGAATACGCCCGGAGTGGACGCATCGCTCTGCTGACCTATGGCGCCCGACAGTTTGTCGCTTTCTGCCTTGGCGGCATCGTTGTTCACCATTACCGTTCCTTGAAGCACTCGGACGCCACCCGTGATAAGGTTTTCGTTGCCCGTGATGCGATAGGTACCGGTGCCCTCCTTGACGATTCCCACTTTCACATTCAGGTTCTTGCCACCGAAGGGAATGATGCGACCAGCAAGCGTTCCGTCGGTGTTGTCATTGCCCACCATGTAGTAGCCGTCATTGCCGGTTTTCTCTTTCAGATAGCCATAGAGCGTACTGCCTTCCTCGGTGTCGAGATGAGCGATGCGCAGTCCGCGCTTGCCGCTTTCGCACGCCATTGTCGCGCCGTCGTGCAGCACTACGTGCGTTGCCGCAAAGGTACCGTTGATGTTGCCGTCGGCTGCGTTCTGTGCCGCATTGTCGGGAGCGAACGTCTTGCCCGACTGCCATACGAGACCATAGAATCCGGCTCCCGATTCCACCTCTTTATAAGGATAGATGTGGAGCGCACCATTGAACAGGCTCCAGTCGGGATGATACACCTTGGTTGTCTTGTTGCCCAAATAAGTGCGCTCACCACCTGCATAGAGATTGATGGTTCCCTTGCCCACCACCTTGCTGTTCCAATAGGTGTAGCGTGAGGTGCGCAGGTCGAGACTCTTGCCCTCATTGGCGAGAATGGGCGTTTCGTACACGGTATAGTCGCTTGAGGTGTTCTTCTCGCAGATGTCGAGCAAGT
>CAVKVO010000270.1:0-3184 GCA_963659575.1 Prevotella sp. CAG:1031 | reverse complement strand
GAGGACGCAGCGCCTACTACAGGCAGAAACGAGGCGCAGCTCAGAGGCGAAGCCTCGTTTTATTCGTTTTAGACGTTTTATTAAAAAGAGGTTGTCATAAGGTTGTCTCTTATTGTCTCTATTGTCGTTGATAATAATTGATACGGCGCCGTACCTCCTATCTCTTGTGTCCTTTTAGTTAGGGCGCGGCGAGGACGCGGCGCCTACTACAGCCTTCCTGCACATGAATTGGCTTTCCCTTCGGCCGCCGAACGTTGTTTCTTCGTTCTTCACTCTTCGTTCTTCACTCCTGTTAACCATCTTGCCCTTTTCTCTTTCTTTAAGCACACTTTTATGCAAATAATGCGTAACTTTGCAAGCAAATGTTCAAAACAAAGCGCAAAAGGTTATTTTCATGGAGCGTTGTTGCCATGATGATTGCCGTCGCACTGACAGTGCTGTCGTGCAGCGGCAAGCAACAGGGCGACCAAGTATCCAGCATCGACACCATACCCGAACTGGTGCTGCAGATAAAGAAGTGCTCCAAACTCTACACCACGGAGTGCAAGATTCACAAGATTGTTACCCACGACGACCAAGTGGCCGTGAAGGGTAAGATATTCAACCACGACTACAACATCAATCTCCCGCTCGGCCAGCGCAAAGTGGCCATACCCATCGACGCCACGGTGAAAGCCTACGTGGACTTCTCCTCTTTTTCGCGCGAGAATGTGAAAAAGCAGGGCGACAAGATTGAGGTGATACTGCCAGACCCACGAATTGTGGTGACAGCCACTACCATCGATCACGACATGGTGAAGCAGTATGTGCCGGCACTGAGAAAGAATTTCACTTCAGACGAACTGTACAACTACGCCAGTCAGGGGCGCGAGGCCATAGTGAAAGACATTCCTAAGTTGGGTCTCATTGCCCATGCACAGGCCGATGCGGCCAACATCATCATACCCATCATTGCACAGATGGGATATAAGGAAGAGAACATCACCGTCACTTTCAAAAAGGATTTTACGCCTAAAGAGATTGTGTCGATGATAGAAAACACAGACGTTGAAAATGGCAAAAAGCGATAACTCCACACAGAAGCAGCGCGGACTCGTATCACGACTGCTGAGCACAAAGCTGACGTTGGTCGCCATCGCAGTGGTGGCCGTGGTTGCGGCGGTGTGGATGTTGATGCACGCCACACGCAACGACAGTCTGTCAATAACCAAGAGCGACAAGATAAACATCACGCCCATGCAGATTCGCTCGATAGAACGGATTGGCCAGTGGGAGTTTCTCTCCATCGCCGACGAGGAACTCATCGACACCGTGCGGCGCGGCATATTCTCCGACGACCAACTGGCCAACATCTACTACGGCATATTGCGCATAGGCGTTGACCTCGGCAAGGCTCCGCAGGGATGGTTGCAAGCCAGGGGCGACAGTGTGGTGGCAGTGCTGCCGCCGGTGCAACTGCTCGACGAGAACTTCATTGACGAGACTCGCACCAAACCGTTTTTGCAGGAAGGCAACTGGACGCAGTCGGACCACGCTGCACTGTACAACAAGGCGCGACGCACCATGAAGTCGCGATGCCTCACACCGTCGGTGTGGCGCAGTGCCGAGAACAACGCCGCGAAACAGATGACCAATCTGCTGCGCGCCATGGGATTTAACAATATAAGAGTGGTAACGTCGCACGAAGGTGCGAAGAAATAACATTTCTATATGGAAGTACTGAACGCGTTTTTCCAAAACCTTAGCAGTTTGTTGTGGGGCTGGCCCATGATAATACTCCTGCTTGGCACACACATATTCCTCACCATACGTCTGCGTTTTCCGCAGCGCAAGATTTTCACCGCCATACGTCTTTCGGTGGAGCGCGACAAGAACAGCAGCGGTGACGTGTCGCAGTTTGGAGCCTTGGCCACGGCTCTTGCCGCCACCATAGGCACGGGCAACATCGTAGGAGTGGCCACGGCGGTTGCCCTTGGCGGTCCCGGAGCGGTGTTGTGGTGCTGGCTCACGGGTGTTTTTGGTATTGCCACGAAATACGGCGAGGCCCTCTTGGCCATCAAATACAGAGTAAAGACCAAGAACGGCAAGATGCTTGGAGGTCCGATGTATGCTCTTGAGCGCGGACTGGGATGGAAAACGATGGCCATACTCTTCGCCCTGTTCACCACCCTCGCCTCGTTTGGCATAGGCTGCACGGTGCAGGCCAACGCCATATCCACCCTGGCGAGCAGCACATACGGCGTATCGCCCTACATCGTTGGTGTGGCTTTGGCCGCCCTCACCGCCGCCGTGATACTTGGAGGAGTGAAGAGTATATCCAATGTGTGCGGCGCCCTCGTACCGTTCATGGCAATGTTCTATGTGGTTGGTTGCATATACATCCTGTGCATCAACCATGAATATCTCTGGCAAGCCATTGTGGCCATCTGCACATCGGCCTTCTCTTCCAAGGCAGCAGGAGGCGGTTTTGTGGGTTCAACGGTCATCATGGCAGCACGTTTCGGTATAGCGAGAGGACTGTTTTCCAACGAATCCGGACTCGGTTCGGCTCCGATAGTTGCCGCTGCGGCGAAGACAAAGAACCCTGTAAGACAGGCTCTCGTGTCGTCCACCGGTACGTTTTGGGACACCGTGGTGGTGTGCGCCCTCACCGGACTGGTCATCGTGAGCAGTATCATTGCCTACCCCGACATTTCTTCCGACAACGGAGCGGAACTCACCAAGGTGGCTTTCAGCAAGATTCCGTATGTCGGTGCACCGATGCTCAGCATCAGTTTGTTCACATTTGCCTTCAGTACCATACTCGGATGGTGCTATTACGGTGAGCGCACGATGGAGTATCTCACGAGCAAGCGTTGGACCTACGCCTACCGCATGGTTTACATCTTCTCGGTGTTTGCCGGCAGTGTGGCCAATCTCGCCGTGGTGTGGAACGCCGCCGACTGCATGAACGCCCTCATGGCCATACCTAACCTACTGTCGCTGATATTCCTCAACGGTGTGATTGTACACGAAACGAGGAAGTACCTCTGGCGCGGCAGGCTCGACAGGGAGATGTAATTGGGCGTAGTAACTACCCTGCAGTCCCCGCGCCCTGAAAGGGCAACTACACATAGCCCAGGGCAACGCCCTGGGTATTAAGGTTATTGGGTAACTTGCGCCCTGTAAGGGCAGCTGCATGAAG
>CAVKVO010000269.1:0-3196 GCA_963659575.1 Prevotella sp. CAG:1031 | reverse complement strand
CCCAAAAACCTGCCCATCGGCAAGGATGTGTTCGCCGGATGTTCGAATGTGAAGATCTATGTGCCTCGCGACCTTGTGGCGATGTTCCAAAACGACACCACATACGGATGGTCACAATATAAATCGCTGATCTGCGAGGGCGACTTCGGAGCCACCGACTACACCGAGTGTGGCGTGATTTATTCTTACTACACCTCGTCTAACGGCCAGACACGCTACAACAGCGGCAACAACACGGAGATGGAGGAGATACTCTCTCCGCTGAAGGCCACCATCCGCAACTTCTCGCCGTCAAGCGTGCTTGAATACAATCATAGCGACGACGTGAAGTATATGCTCGCCAGCGGTGTCAATCCCGACAAGATCAATAGCGAGAATGGTGTGATGAAGCTCTACAGCGACATCGGCGAGACCTATCCCAACCACTACAAGACCATTGCGCTCTCGGCAAACGGTTTCCAGAACCAGACATGCATCAAGGAAATCAAGTTTGAGGACATCAAGTCGAACAACTACAACACCATCACCGACTTTACGCTGATTATCCCTAACGAAACGTTCAAGGGATGCTCAAACCTGAAGTCGCTCAACATGTTCATGCTGGACACGAGGGGCAGCAACCGCTATGTGGCCATCAAACCTTCACAGGTGTTTATAGGTGAGCACGTGTTCGATGGTGTGGACGAAGACTTCCGCATCCGCGTGCTTCCCTCACTCTACGACGACTACATCTCCGACGCCAACTGGAGCCAGTACAAAGACCTCATCGTGGCTTCGGACTATCTGCCTACCGATGCGACGGAAATCACACGCAACGGTATCACTTACGACTATGCCACAAAGGTGATGAACGGCATGACCTCACGGCAAGTCACTTCCTTGAAGACCTCATGGTGGACGGCACTGGTCATCGGTGTGGAGGCGGCCATTACGGCGGCTACAATGGGAACCGGCGCCTCTGCCGTCTCTGCTGGAACATTTGGAATGGAAGGTTTTACTGTAAACCATGTCTATTGGATCTGTGAGGGCTATCCTGCACTCCTAAATGTGTGGAAAGATGCGGGACTCGCAACTGCCGCAGCTTACAGAACTGTTTTGAGCAGAGGTATAAGACCATTCCTCGATGGCTTTATAACCAACGCGACTTGGGTAAAGGGCGTGATTTCCGCAAGTTTGGCATCCCTGGACGCTGCGGCAATGGTAAGTGCAAGGGTTACTGAAGACATGCACGAGAATAGCACCGCCTTCAACTACATCGCAAACCGCATAAAGAAAAACTACAATCGTCCATCCACATGGTCGATGTCGGGCGCAGGCTTTGTGGTGAACACGGAGCAAATCGACAACGTGCCCCACATGTATGTGAAATCGGTGGAGGACCGCGACGTGGCCATCATCTACAACGACTGCGGCGACAAGAACGACGACTACCAGACCGTGGCAGTGGCCTACAACGCGTTCCACAACAAGGAAAAGCTTGAGGAGGTGAAGTTCCAGGAGCGCTACGGCGACGCTTCACGCTCGCTTGCCGGCGGCCTCACCATCGCCCTGCCCGACTCCATGTTCAGCGGATGCACCAAGCTCAAGACTCTCAACCTCGTGAACTGGAGTTCCGGAGCCGAGAAAGCCAACAACTGCTACAAGGCTCTCACACCTGACAACTTCATACCCATGGGCAACATCTTCGCCGGTATGGACAGTACGGCGTTTGCCAACCTGAAGATTAAGGTGGGCAAGGAAGCTATGCAAGACTTCATTGAAGACGAGTATTGGTCAAAATACAAGGACAAGTTTGAGGGTGTGGACGTACCCATCGTGCGCAAGCAGTTGGAATGGAGCTGCAACTACGCCTTGGCATACGACAAGAACACGCTGCCGCTCCGCACCACTTCCGGTCGACACAACATCGACCACGTGTATGTGTATGCCGGCGACGACGATGAACTTGAGAACAACGAGGGTCTCGCCGCGCTCATCAACGACTTTGGTGAGTGGAACAACTACAAACTCGACTATGTGAAGAACGACGCCTTCAAGGGTAACCGTCTCTTGGCAACCCTCGACATGACCGACTCGCACACCAATGTGGCTGATGTCTACGACTCCAACTTCAACATTGCCATTCAGGATTCGGCCTTCGCTCACTGCCCCAACTTTGAGAACCTCAACCTCATCTATCAGGTGACCGACGGCACGAACCACTGCGAGCAGATGAAGCCGGAGCAGATAACCCTCGGCAACGGAGTGTTCGACGACACGCCGAAGCTGAAAATCAAGTTCTGCCTCGACCAGGAGAGCGCCTTCCTCGCCGACACGGCATGGGTGAAATACAAGGACAAGTTCGCTCCCTGCTTCTTCGAACCTGTGGACTCAAAGGTGGGCGACATTCTACTCCACCCGTATCGCTTCCTGACGAAGCTCAACGACGGCACCAACTTCAGCTACGTGGACGCCACACGTCCCGAGCCTGAAGCCCTGAAGACACTCTTCAAGGGTACAGGAATTAGGACGTTCGACGAGTTCCGCGCCTTCGGCTCTTGCGGACTGCGCACCATATATAATGGTATGTTCTCCGGCTGCACCTCGCTGCAGCACATCATGCTGCCCGACAGCACGACTACCATAGAGACCAATGCATTCCAAAACTGCTCGCTGCTCCGCCAGCTTACCATCCCAGCGAAGGTGACATCCATCCAGGAGAACGCCTTTACGGGCAGTGGCATCAACGAGTTCACCGTGAAGAGCGCAGTGCCGGCCGACATCGACGTGGCAAAGGCGTTCGCAGGTCTCAAAAACGACTCCACCTATATAATATATGTCAACGACAGCGTGGTGAACACCTACAAGACGAAGTGGGCAGCAGTGGCTGACCACATCAACGGCATCGGCACGCGCCGCGGCCTCAAGGTGGTGCATCTGAAGCAAGCCGGTACGCTGGCTAAGGAACTTGGACTGGAATACACCTATACGACAAGCGCAACCAAGGACAACGTACTCTCAGGCAACTACGCCCAATATGACTCGCTGCGCGTGATTGGTCCTGTGGACGGACGCGACATCGGCGTGATACGCTACATGGGCGGACGCGACGTGGACGACAACAAGCCCACGGCGGGACACCTGAAATATCTCGACCTCTATGAGGCTGACCTCAAGTCGGCCGGAAAATATGAATACAACCGGGCATACTTCAACA
>CAVKVO010000268.1:0-3200 GCA_963659575.1 Prevotella sp. CAG:1031 | reverse complement strand
GTCGGTGAGGTTGGTGTGGTCAGACGTTATCACGAACAGCGTGTTTTTGTACCACGGTTTGGTCTTCGCAGTGTCGAAAAACCGCCTCAGAGCGTTGTCCGTATAGCGTATGCACTTGTGTATAATGATGCCCTCTTCGGGATATTTCTCCTTGTATTTCTCCGGTATCACGTATGGATGATGCGACGAAGCCGTGAAGAGAGCCGTCATGAACGGCTGTTTGAACTCCGACATCTTCGTGGCATAGAACTGCAAGAACGGTTCGTCCCATATAGCCCAAGTGCCGTCGAAGTCCTTGTCGCCGTCGAACCGCTTGTCTTCGTCATACTCCGTGCGACCGTAATACCGCTCAAACCCAGTGGCCCGGGCAAACGCCTGGAAACCCATTGAGCCGTTTTCAGCACCGTGGAAGAACGCCGAGAAATAACCCTTCTTGCGCAGTTCGCCAGCCAAACCGCTCACATTGTTCATCGAAGCCGGCGTGAGGAAAAACGGTTCCACAAACATCGGTATGCCCGACAGTATCGAAGGCATGCCGTCGATGCTCTTTCTGCCGTTGCAGTATGAGTAGAGAAACGTTGTGCTGTGCTCCATCAGCGAATCCACAAACGGTGTGTAGCCCTTGTAGTGGCCACCTTCGAGCCACTTGTTGAAGCCGCCTATATACTCCCTTCCGAAGCTCTCCACTATCAGCACCACTACATTCTTGCGCCTCACCGTAGCCGTGTCCGACGGCTGGTGTACTGGAGAGTATATCTTGTCGAGTTCGCTTGGCGTATAATAGTCAGGCACTGTGAATATCGGTTTGTCTATCGTGCGAATCAGCGAGAACGGAGTGTTGAGCACCAGTGCCGCCTCAAGCGGACGGTCAACATACTGGTTGGCGTTGCTGATGGTTATGGGGCGCACCGCCGTTGTGGCTCCTCCCCTCATGCCGAACACGCACAGAGGCACGCACACCACGAGACAAACGAGGTGTACGGCGTAGTATGTGGCGAGATTTCTGGCCGAGAACGGACGCTGAACCAGCCTTGTGGCCTTGCCCGACGGCATGAAATATAGTTTCCAAAGACCGAAGATTAGCGCGACGCCAACCACAACCAAGTACCAGTGGCGCAGGATTTCCACTCCGAAAATACTACCGAGATTGTGCTCATTGCCAAACTCCGAGAACACCGTCACCGTGGTTCTGCGCCCGGTGTACTGAAAATACACCGCATCGGCAAGGTTTATCACGATGCAAATCGAGTTGAACACGATGTATATCCATCGCGCCACCCTTTGCCACACGTCGGTCTCCTTCCACTGCAGCGGCAGCAGCATGAGCAGAATGTACAGCGCGTTGGTGTAGAGTATGGCCGACGTGTCGAACATCCAACCGCCGCGGAGTATCTCGCCCAGCGACTTCCACGTAAGGTTAGGGGCATAGGTGCTCCAGTTTTCAAACAGATACACAAAGCGGCACACCTCGTAGACCACATAAACCAGTGCCAGATTTATCAGCATGCACAGCTGTGACGACAGCAGAGAGCGACGTATTCTTACCATTGCTATATAATAATGTATACCTTATATTATGTCTATAACATCTTATAGACGTTTTATCTTGTCCACCTTTGTGCCTTTTACTACGTCAGATCCAATCTTCGTCGTGCTTCTCGGCACGGTGAGCGACCTCAGGTTCTTCGCGTTGGCAAATGCACCTGCGCCAAGTGAGGTGAGCATCGGCGGCAGCTTCACGTCGGTGAGACTGTTGCACGAGTTGAAAGCGTTAGGTCCGATGGTCTTCAGTGAAAACGGCAGCCGCACATCCGTCAGACAGAAGCAGCCGTAGAAGGCGTGATCCTTAATCTCGCTCACCATCGAGTGGATGTCAACCCGGTTCAATTTGACGCATGCGGCAAACGCACACACGCTGATTTCGGGCAGAGTCAAGGGCAGAGAGATGTAGGAAAGATTGGTGCAACCGTAGAACGCCGAGTCGGGCAGTGTCAGAGTGACCGCCTCGCTCAGGTCAATCGTACACAGGTTGCCGTCGGTAGCCATCTGCCGCAGCACGGCTATGTCCGCCTTGTTCAGCGGTCCGCTCACCTTGATGTGGCGCAGCAGACTCCTGTCGCGCTTGTTCAGAGCCTTCGCGAGGTGACCTTTCGCCGCCGTCGACACGTGCTTTATCGTAGGCACATACCCCTGTGGAGCTATGTCCACAATCATGCGCTGGTTCAGCCGGTAGCCGTTGAGCGAGTCGGGGTTGAAATATCCGTTGCGCTTGCCAGCCCAACCCCAGTTGACGTGCACCATTGAGTCGCGGCAACCGTCGATGATGAACACGTGGGCAGCCTTGGGTCCCTTTTCGCCACGGATGATTACAGGCCGATTGTTGCGCAGTTCGTCGTAGATCACGGTTTTCCATAGTCGTCCGCCGTCAGCACCTTTGTAGTGCGCCCGGTCGAGAATGCTCATGTAGGGGTTGTATGAAAAATACTTTTTCAGTCCCGTCACCACCTCGTTCAGCTTGGTTGAGCTTGCGCTCGCGCCATAGATGGTTCCGGCGGCGGTGCCACAGTCCACTATCAGTCGCGCTATTGCGTCGGCGCCCTCAGTGTTGGTCGTGTCGGGAACGGCGTCGTACATCTTGCTCCACGCATACACCGAACCCAGTTGCGGACTCGATGGCGGATAGTCGTAGCCCTTCATCACCTGCGACATCACCAATGGGCCACATCCAGCGTAGGCGTTTTTCCTCCCCGACGTGTCCTGTTCCGCAGGGCATAGCTTGTTGTACGGCGCACCCTGTCCCCACTCCGTGTGCAGCAGGGGTTTCACTTCGGTGGGAAACACATAGCGTTTCTGTCCGTATGCAGCGGATGCGAGAATCAGAAGCGCAATCATTATGGCGTTGAACCTGTTCATTTGGGGTGCAAAGTTAGACATTATGCCCCACTTGCATCCACCGACTGCCACGTTTTTTGAGCCCCCTTTCGTTTTTTTTAGAGGTATGCGCGAGGGTAGGGGACGACGCTTCTCGGATGCCGATGTGCCGTGTGCGAGTGTAGAGTGTGCTGTTTGTCGTTCGTAACCATGCCATTTACGCCTCGTAACTATGCCACTTACGGGTCGTAAATGGCCCACTTACGACCCGTAAGTGGGCCGGTTTCAGTTCGAAAGCGTATTACTTGTTTTCGCTTACAGTATCGCTT
>CAVKVO010000267.1:0-3208 GCA_963659575.1 Prevotella sp. CAG:1031 | reverse complement strand
GTGACTTCTTTTCAGTCACATAGCTCGCTATGCTCCTTCAAAGAAGTCAGCAAAACCGCCTAAAAATACAGGGCAAACTTGCACAACTTATTCTTTTCACATTACTTAGTCGCGAATTAGTTTCTCTTGCTCAGCACTTCAGCCTCGTACTTCTCCACGTCAGCGATGAACTCTTCGCCCACGGGGATGTTGTTCTTCATGTTGAAGTAGTCGTAAACGGCACCGAAAGGCAGTGTCTTTGCCTCTTCGAGCAGAGCCAGACGCTGGAACAACTTGTCCTCGTCCTCATACTGACGCAGCTTTGCGAGCGGCTCAAGGAATGCCTGGAGCAGAGACTTCTGGGCTGCACGCACACCGATGATGTATGCACCGATACGGTTGATAGAGCCGTCGAAGTAGTCAAGTCCGATGTGAGCGCGGTCGAGAGCGTTGGCACGTACCAGTTCAGAGAACAGATTGCGTGTGTTGTCGTCGAAGAGAGTAACGTGGTCAGAATCCCAGTGCATAGGACGAGACACGTGGAGCATCAGCTCCGGCACGAACAGCAACAGTGAAGACACTGCATCCGACACGTTTTCTGTAGGCTCGTAGTGGCCAGTGTCCAGAGTGTAGATCACATTGTTCTTTGCGCAGTAGCCAGCGTAGAAGTCGTGTGAACCCACGGTGTAAGCCTCCAGTCCGATACCGAACAGTTTAGCCTCCAAGCAAGGCTTCATGTTGGGCAGGTTCTCGGCCAGTATCTCATCGAGACTGTTCTTCAGAATCTCGCGGTAGCGTGACTTCTCCACAGTGATGTCCTTGCTTCCGTCGTGCACCCAGATGTTCATTATACACGGGTCGTCCTGATACTTACCCATAGCGTCGGCTATACGGCGGCAACGCTTTGTGTGCTCAATCCAGAAGTCGCGTATTGCCTTGTCCGGGTTGGACAGAGAGAGACTGCCACTCTTCGGGTGAGAGAAAGAAGTAGAGTTGAAGTCGAGCTTCAGGTTGTGCTCCTTTGCCCACTGCATCCATCCCTGGAAGTGCTCCACGCCCACCTGGTCGCGGTCAACGAGCTTGCCGTTGAACTCACCGTAGATTTCGTGGAGGTTCAGACGGTAAGTACCTGCGAGCAGAGTCTGCACCTTCTCGATGTCCTGACGCAGTTCGTCGATGTTGCGAGCCTTACCAGGATAGTTACCTGTAGACTGTATACCTCCCGAAGCGGCCTCTCCGCGCTCGAAACCTACCACATCGTCTGCCTGCCAGCAGTGCAGCGAGATAGGAGTCTTCTCCAGAGTCTCGATGGCCTTGTCGGTGTCAACACCAAGAGCGGCATAGCGCTCCTTTGCAATCTCGTAGTTTTTTGTGATTAATTCTGCCTTCATTTTGCTTTAGGTTTTAATTTTTTTATGTGTTATGTTTGTTTCTGTTTTTGATGTATCAACACTATTTGTACTCTGAAAGGACTATCCCTTCTTCGCCACAACCTCCAGGAAGCGCTCGTAGGCCTTGTCCCAAGCCTCCTTGTCCTGCGGTTCAAAGCTCTTCAGTTCGATACTGTTGGCTATGATGCGGCGCATATCCCAGATGTCGCCCACGTCGCCGGCAGCCTTTGCCTGCAGCATGATGTTGCCGATGGCAGTGCCTTCCTGCGGTCCGGCGAGCACCTTTATGCCAAGACTGTTTGACGTGAACTGGTTCAGGTGGGCGTTGAGCGAACCGCCGCCGATGATGTGGAGCACCTCGATGGGGAATGTTGCCATCTCCTTCAAGTAGCCGAACACCTGGCGATAGCGCAGCGCGAGACTCTCAAAGATGCAACGGCATATCTCAGCGTAGCCCTCCGGCACGTGCTGCCCCGTCATCTTGCAGTAGTCCTTAATGGCTTCCACCATCGACGAGGGATTGGCGAACATCTCGTCGTCGGGATTGATGATGCTCTGGAACGGAGCCGTCTTCATAGCGTCGGCAATGAGTTCCGTGTGCGACTTGGGAGCGTCGGTCCACTCCTTGCGGCATCTCTCGTAGAGCCACATGCCGCAGATGTTTTTCAGGAAACGCGTTGTGCCGTCGATACCGCCTTCGTTGGTGAAGTTGCGGTCGTAGCTCACCTTATTTATTATAGCGTCCTTGGTTTCAATACCCATCAGACTCCATGTTCCGCTGCTGAGATAAGCGAACTTCTCGTCCTTTGCCGGCACGGCAGCCACAGCACTTCCGGTGTCGTGTCCAGCCACTGCCACCACAGGCACAGCTCCCAGTCCGGTCATCTTCTGCACTTCCGGGGTCAGAGTGCCTATCTCCGTGGCGGGATTGACCATCTCGCCGAAACTGTCGCGCGTCAGACCTACGCTCTCCAGCAGTTTCTCGTCCAAGAGTTTTGTCTTCGGGTCGAGCATCTGACTGGTTGAAGCGATGGTGTATTCGCATACGGTCTTGCCAGTGAGCATATAGCTCAGCGCGTCGGGCACAAACAATATCTTTTTGGCGTTGGCCAGAGCCGAGTCGCCGTTCTTCTTCATCGTGTAGAGCTGGAACAGCGAGTTGAAGTTCATAAACTGTATACCCGTGATGTCATACACCGTCTCCTTGTCCACAGCATTCTTGAAGTAGTCCTCCATCATTCCGAACGTGTGGGGGTCGCGATAGGCCAGCGGATTGCGCAGCAAGGCACCGTCGGCACCCACGCACACGAAGTCCACTCCCCAAGTGTCGATACCTATCGAGCATATCGGCAGTTGGCGGCGTGCGGCCTCCTTCAGTCCCTTTATCACTTCGTTGTAGAGAGCGTATATGTCCCAGTAGAAGTGGCCGCCGGTTTCTATGAGGTTGTTGTCGAAACGGGTCAGCTCTTCCTGCTCAATCTTTCCGTCGTTCAGCCGGCCTACGATAGTCCTGCCGCTCGTTGCTCCGAGGTCAACGGCAAAGAAGCATCTTTCTTTTCCCATGTTTGTCGTTGTTATGTGATTAGTAGTTTGGTTTTTGTCTATATATAAAGGTAGAGCACACGGTGCTATTAAGCTTGCCCACGCCCTACTTTACTCTTTGCAAAGATAGAAGTTAAGCGCAAAAACAAGTTTTAGATTTTGGCTTTTGAACTGAAAAAAGTGCTATTGATGGAGAAGTGAAGAGTGAAGAACGAAGAGTGAAGAAACAACGTTCGGCGGCCGAAGGGAATTGAAAATCGGCGGCCGAAGGGAAAGCCAAAGCCAATTCATGTGCA
>CAVKVO010000266.1:0-3232 GCA_963659575.1 Prevotella sp. CAG:1031 | reverse complement strand
TACTGAGGTTCGGCCTCTTCGAGGCCACTGGGCGCAGCGGTTTTTAGCCGAAGGCTTGGTTTATCGCCTGTCTGTTTTCTGAGTGGCGATAGCCACTGTCGGGATATTTTGCTCCGCCTGTCGAGAGTTCACTCTCGTAAAGGCGGAGCAAAATATCCCGACAAGCCGAAGGCTCAGAAAACAGACAGGGGTTTTTACTCTGTTTTTGTCAAAGCACCAATGCGAAATTCAAATCCGAAAGCTGAATGTTTTATTGCGTTGCCTTTATTCTTCTTCCGCAGCCCCGGATCTAAATTGGCAGGGAGTGTAGCCCGTGACCTTGCGGAAAGCGCGGCGGAAGGTGGAGAGGGAGTTGAATCCGCTCAACTGGGCGATGTAGTCGAGAGTGTATTCGGGATGGTTCAGCACGAGCGGTATACCCTCTTTCTCTATTCGAAGCTCGTTCACATAGTCGTAGAACGTGGTTTTACGGGTGTTTGAAAAGTAACTGCTGAGATAAGTTCTGTTGGTTTGCAACTTGCGCGCAAGGTCGTTGAGCGACAGGTTTGGGTCTAGCCAAAGCCGTTCGCGCTCCATCACGGCGTCGACGTCGCCGGCAAAGGCGTAGTTCTTTTCGGTCGAATCGTCCTCGCAAGCGCAGTCTTCCTCCTCGTCGTCTTCGGGAATCACTATCTCCACATTGTTCAGATAGCGGATATATTCGCACATCATGTGCCACAGGACGATGGACGCAACATAATAAACACAGTCCAGCCAGATGCTGCCGGCGAGCGTGGCTACCAGCCACAACAGTTGTACAAAGAAGCTCAGGATGAACATGTGCCTAACCCAACCGATGTCCTTCTCGTCTATATTGGAGTAGTTGGCGTGTATGTATGCGGTGTATTTGCGCGCCTTTTTGTAGCAGGTGACCATCACGACAAGGCCGAACACACAGAGGAACACGGCGTAGGCCGAAATCACACTGCGCCCCGGAACGAGGAAATAGGCCAAGGTGAAGATGGCGAACGGTATGGAAAGCTGCGCGATGCGGCGCCAGCGGATCCATCCGGGGTGCGTTATCTCAAACAACAGGGCAGCAAGGCCGATGGACGACCAGCCGTCGATGAGCAGAATCACATTGAGAACGGAGTCGACAAACTGTCCCGGAAAGGTGAAATACAAGTCCTTGGCACTGGTCAGCGCTAAGAATACGAATATGCTGCCGAGCACAGTGTGCAGACGTGACAGTTTGTTGCGATAGCTCCACAGGAATATGTATGCCGCCATGAGGTAGTAGGCGGTGTTCATTCCTATGAGAAATGCCACTACATTAGCACTTATATCCATCGCTCCGGAGTTTTCTTGTGACTACTGGCTGGTGCGGACGTTCCCACACGCAGCTATCTTTGCGCTCGCTCATACGGTTGGTTCGGGGTTTGGGTTGATGGTTTACTGGAAAATGAGAGTAGTGAGCTGGTCCTCGGCAAACACTTCGTTTGCCACGATCTGCAGGTCTCCGGGCGTGAGGGCATCGATTTGGGCGAACAGTCGCGCCACATCTTTCTTCCAACCGTAGTGCAGGAAACTCTTGGCGAAGCCGAGCGCAAAACTCTCGCGGTTGTCGCTCGCCACAGCCACCTGTCCCTTCAACTGCTTTTTGGCGGCCGACAGTTGGGCTGGGCTCAATGGGCGCAGCATGAGTCGGTCGAGTTCCTTGCGCACGAGCCTTCTGCACCGCGCCAAATCGTGCGGGTCGCAGCCGAAATAAACGCTCCACACACCCGTGTCGGAGTAGTTCACCATCGAACTCTCGGCCGTGTACACCAGTCCGTTGCGCTCGCGCAGCGACAGGTTGAGCCGTGCGTTCATGCCCGGACCGCCAAGTATGTTGTTCAGCAGATACAGAGCCATGCGCTTTTCGTTGAACACACTGTAACTCCTTGTACCTATCAGCACGTGAGTCTGATGCGTCTTGCGGTCAACGGTCAGCTCCTGCGGAGTATATTCCTGCAGAAACGCTATGGCATAGTCGGCAGTGGTGATTTTCGGAGTGCCACTTCCCTCAATGCCAGACGTGGCACGCTGAAGCAGTTTCACGAGTTTTTTGAAGTCAATGTCACCGTATGCGAAGAATATGGCGTTGTCCGGACGATAGTAGCGTCGGGTGAAGCGCAGAGCGTCGGCCGTGGTGTAGGTGCGCAACTGCTCCGCCTGTCCTAAGATGTTGTGTCCCAGGGGGTGATCGCGGAACACCATATTTTCAAAATCGTCGTAGATAAGTTCGGCGGGCGAGTCGTTGTAGCTCTCAATCTCATCGCAAATCACCTCCACCTCCTTGTCAATCTCCTGCTGCGGATAGCTGCTGTTGAACACGATGTCGGTGAGCAAGTCCACCGCACGGGGCAGATGTTCGCCAAGGATTGACGCGTAATACACCGTGTCCTCCTTGGTGGTGAACGCATTGAGGTCGCCTCCCACACTCTCCAGGCAGTTCAGTATGTGCCAAGCCTTGCGCCTGGTGGTGCCTTTGAATGTGGTGTGCTCGCAGAAATGAGCCAATCCTTCCTCTCCCGGCAGTTCATTGCGCGTACCAGCATTGATGCCGTATCCGCAATACAGCACCGGTGAGGTAGAATAAAGATGTACAATGCGCAACCCGTTGGGTAGCGTAAAAATATTGTAATTCATGATTAATACGGTGCAAAGTTAGTGTTTATAAAGGAAAGGAAAACTTATTTTTATTCGCGAGCCCCGTATTTTAATGATTTTTTCGTTTCGAGGGAGGTGCTGCGACTGGTTCAAGCAATTCAGGGCGCAAGGATTGCTGAATATCTGTCTGTTGCTGCGCTTTGTTCTGTTTGTAGTAGGCGAAGCGTCCTCGCTTTGCCCTTGGCTCATTGGCAAACTTAGGAGGGTCGCCGCCCTCGGCGATCCCATCGCTCGTAAGAGCGAAAGAATAACGTTTTAGCACGAATGATACGGCGAGGGCGCCGTACCTCCTAAGGCTTCCCATTGCGCCAAGGGGTCGGCGAGGACGCCAACCCTCCTGCAACTGCACATGAATTGGCTTTGACTTTCCCTTCGGCCGTCGATTTTCAATTCCCTCCTGCAACTGCACATGAATTCTTCACTCTTCACTCTTCGTTCTTCACTTTCTAAAAGAATGTTATCATCCGCTCTGCGTCTGTAAAAAAGCATAAAATACATACGGTTTGTCCGTGTTTACGACCTTACAGTCCTACCTTTGTTA